>JANYBE010000545.1 GCA_025360945.1 Rhizobacter sp.
CGAAAGCTACTCCGATGCCTACTTGCACGCGCTCGAGCTGGAAAAGCAGCACGGCCTGACCTTCGTGCATCCGTTCGACGACCCCGACGTGATCGCCGGCCAGGGCACGATCGCGATGGAAATTCTGCGCCAGTACCAGGCACCGATCGACGCGATCTTCGTCGCGATCGGCGGTGGTGGATTGATCTCGGGCGTGGCCGCGTACATCAAATCGGTACGTCCCGAGATCAAGGTGATTGGCGTGCAGACCAGGGATTCCGACGCGATGCTGCGCTCGGTCAAGGCCGGCAAGCGCGTGCAGCTGCGCGACGTCGGCTTGTTCGCCGACGGCACCGCCGTGAAGCTGGTGGGCGTTGAGACTTTCCGCCTCGCACGCGAACTCGTCGATGAGTACATCGTCGTCGACACCGACGCCGCCTGCGCCGCGATCAAGGACGTGTTCGAGGACACCCGCAGCATCGTCGAGCCCTCGGGCGCACTCGGCGTGGCCGCGATCAAGCAGTACGTGGCCACGCACCGCTGCAAGGGCAAGACCTTCATCGCGATCACCTGCGGCGCGAACATGAACTTCGACCGGCTGCGCTTCGTCGCCGAGCGCGCCGAGGTCGGCGAGGAGCGCGAAGCGCTGTTCGCGGTGACGATCCCCGAAGAGCGCGGCAGCTTCAAGCGCTTTTGCGAACTGCTCGGGCCGCGCGCCGTTACCGAATTCAACTACCGCATCTCCGACTCGAAGCAAGCCCATGTGTTCGTCGGCCTCTCGACCGCAAACCGCAACGAGCCGGCCAAGCTGGCCAAGCACTTCAGCCGCCACGGCTTCGCCACACTCAACCTGACCGACGACGAGCTGGCGAAGGAGCACCTGCGCCACATGGTTGGCGGTCGCAGCGCGCTTGCGCACGACGAGCGCCTGTACCGTTTCGTGTTCCCCGAGCGGCCGGGCGCGCTGATGCGTTTTCTGTCGAGCATGCACCCGGACTGGAACATCAGCCTGTTCCACTACCGCAACCAGGGCGCCGACTACGGCCGCATCCTGGTAGGCATCCAGGTGCCACGCGCCGACCGGCAAGGCTTTCGCGAATTCATCGCCAACCTCGCCTACCCGTGCGAAGACGAGACGGACAACCCGGTGTACCGGCTGTTCCTGCGCTGAGTATGGAGTCACAATCCCCCGTCGCTTGAACCCATTGCACGCCCATGTCGGTCAATCGCTCGCTCATCTCGCCCACCTCGAACCCGCTGCTCGAACAGGCCCTGCGCAAGAAGCTCGCGCGCCGCGCCGAGACGACCGGCGGCCTGGGTGAGCTCGAAGCGCTCGCGGTTCGCCTCGGGCTGATCCAGAACACGTTGAAGCCGCGCTTTCGCACGCCGCAGATCGCGATCTTCGCGGCCGACCACGGCCTTGCGGTCGAGGGCCTGAGCGCGCCCGGACCGCACTCGACGGCCCTGCTGGCCAACCAGTTACTGACCTCGCAGCTGCCGGTGTCGGTGTTTGCGCGCATTCAGGGCCTGGAGCTATCGGTCGTCGATTGCGGTGTGGCCGAATCGGTGAACCCGCATGTGCGGCTGCTCGCACGCAAGATCGCGCATGGCACGCGCAACTCGCGCGTCACCTCGGCGATGTCGCTCGACCAGGCGCACGCCGCGATCCGCGCTGGCATGGAGATCGCCGATTCGCTGGTCGGCAATTCGGTCGTGTGCGCCGGCATCGGCCTGGGTTCGCACGAGAGCGCGGCGCTGGTGCTGTCGCGCCTGTCCGGTGCGAACCTAAGCGATCTGCTGATCTCCGGGCCCGACATGGAGGAGGCCAACCTCGCCCATCTGCTCGCGGTATTGCAAAGCGCCCAGGCGCGCCACAAGGATGTGACCGACCCGGTCGAGGTGCTGGCCGCGTTCGGCGGCTTTGAGATCGCGATGATGGTCGGCTTGATGCTGGTCGCCGGCAGCAAGCGCCATCTGATCGTGATCGACGGCATGCCGGCGTGTGCCGCGCTGATGGTTGCCGCGCGCATTGCACCGGCCGTCACCGACTACTGCGTCTACAGCCGCAGTCACAGCCACCAGGGGCTGGATCAGGCACTCGCGCTGTTCCACGCATCCGCGCTGCTCGAGCTTGGCATGGAAAGCACCGACGGCACCGGCGCGACGCTGGCCTGGCCACTGGTGCGCAGTGCCGCAGCACTGCTGACCGAAGTCGCCGAGGGCGAAGAGCCGGGACCGACGCACCCCATCCCGATCATCACGACCTCCGAACCGGCCACGCCGCTGTAAGCCGCGGCGCGCCAGAGCGCAGCGCTCACTGCGTCGGCGCGTTCGCGTCCGGGCGGTTCGGCGCCGGTTGCGTCGACGGTGCCGATGACTGCAATTGCGCTGGCGGCTGCTGCTGTGGCTGCATAGGTTGGGGCACGAGCGGCGGCGCCACCTGCGGCGCGATCTGCGACGCAAAGGCCGGTGGCGCTGGCGGCACGGGCATGCCGCTGGCAGGCAGCTTGCCGGTCGCGGCTACGGCCAGCGGCGGCAATTCGAGCGTGATCGCCGGTGCGCCCTGGCTCGCGCCGATCGAGACCGTGCGCAGGCTCACCGATTGCAGCATCAGATCGCCGTCGACGCGCGCGCCCACAGCATAGGCCTTGGGCATCTTGCCGTCCACCGCGATGAGGGCCACACCGTGCCCGGCCAGCGCATCCGACCCGATCTTTGGTGCCATGATGCCGAACAGGCGAAAGCGCGAGTTCGCGTCGGCGGCTGGCATCGCAGCGGCCGTGGCGACGGGTACCGCGCCGAGCAGCCGCGTTAGGTCGCCGCGCACCGCGCTCACGTCGCCAACCGGCACAGCGTAAGCTGGGGCGGCCGGCGCCTGCACCAGCAGGCGCAAACCCCAGAACACCGCCGTGGCAGCAACCAGAGCCCATATAACGAACGCTGACAGTCGTGCGAGCATGATTGATTATGATTCATCGAGAACAGCACTCCAGCCCCGGCGCTGGCAGGAACACGACATGACGTTGGCAAGACACCCCACCGCTGCGCGCTCGCCTCGCGGCTTCACCTTGATCGAGCTGATGGTCGTGATCATGATCATCGGCGTGCTCGCGGCGTTGATCGTGCCTAATGTGCTGGATCGGCTGGCGCAGTCAAAGGTCACCGCCGCGCGCACCGATGTCGCCAGCCTGATGGGCCAGCTCAAGCTCTACAAGCTGGACAACGGCCAGTTTCCGACCTCGGAGCAGGGGCTGCAAGCGCTGGCCGCCAAGCCTACGACTGGCCCGATCCCGCCGAACTGGAAACCCTATGTCGACAAGCTGCCGACCGATCCCTGGGGCCATGCGTACCAGTACGCCAACCCGGGGCTGAAGGGTGAGATCGACGTCTACAGCTTCGGCGCCGACGGTGTGGTCGGCGGCGAAGGCGACAACGCGGACATCGGCAGCTGGCAATAGCAAATGAAACCGCGGAGCGCAGCGTGAAGACCCGCCCGGTCGGCTTCACGCTGATCGAGTTGATGGTCGTGGTCGCGCTGATCGCGATCGCCAGCGCCGTCACCAGCCTGGCGCTGCGCGACCCGGCCGCGACCCGGCTCGAGCAGGAGGGTGCGCGCCTGGTGGCTTTGCTGGAAGCGGCACGCACCGAGGCACGCTCCGCCGGGCTCAGCGCGAGCTGGCAGCCGCAGGTTGGTGCGGACGGCGTCGCCGGCTTTCGCTTCAACGGGCTGCCGCCATCCAACGACTTGCAGACCCAATGGCTTAACCAAGGCGTGACGGCCGACATCCCCGGCGCGCGCGCCGTGCTGCTCGGTCCCGAGCCGTTGATCGGCGCGCAGCGCATCGTACTGCGCCTGGACCAGAGGACGCTGACGCTGTCGACCGACGGCCTCGGCCCGTTTGTCGTCGCCGCGGACGTGCCGGCCTCATGAACGCGAACGCGCGCGGCTTCACGCTGATCGAGGTGCTGGTCGCGCTGACCATCGTCGCGATTACGCTCGGCGCGGGCATCAAGGCCGCGGGCGCGCTGACCGGCAACACGCAGCGCCTGGGCGATGTCACGTCGGCCCAGTGGTGCGCCGACAACCAGCTCACGGGATTGCGCCTGAGCGAGCTCACGCCGCCGATCGGCGACTCGGATTTCAGCTGCGCCGAACTCGGTCAGACCTACCGCGGCAGGCTCGTCGTGCGGCCGACGCCGAACCCGTTGTTCGTCAATGTCGACGCCGCGATCTCCGACGAGGCGGGTGCACCGATCCTCAATCTCACGACGGTGCTGCGCAAGTGAGATCGCGCGGCTTCACGCTGGTCGAAGTGCTGGTCGCGATGGTCATCATGGCGATCATGGCCGTGATGGCGTGGCAGGGTGTGGACGGCATCGTGCGCACCCGCAACGCGAGCCAAGAACGGCTCGAGACTACCCTGCGGCTGAACACTGTGATCGCGCAGTGGGATCAGGATCTGGCCTCGATTCAGGAGACCCGCGTCGTCAACTCGGCTCTGGCCTGCAACGGCGCCACCGTGCGCCTCACGCGGCGCACGCCGGACGGCGTGCAGATCGTCGTCTGGACGTTGCGCCCGGCCGACAACAACACGTCCGTCTGGGAGCGCTGGGCCGGCCCGGCCGTCACCACGACCAGTGCGCTCAACGACAGCTGGCTGCGAAGCCAGCAGCTTCAGGGCAACGAGCCCGGTAGCCTGCGCACGCTCACCGGACTGAGCGGCTGGCAAGTCTATTTCTACCAGGGCAACGCCTGGGGAAATTGCCAATCAAGCCTCGATCAGGCCGCTTCTGCGCCACAGGCCGCGCTGCCCGATGGCGTGCGCGTCGTGTTGAGCTTCGCACCTGGTAGCGGCCTGAACGGCGACCTCACCCGCGACACGCTGTTAAAGCGCTGACACGCCATGCCGAGCTCGTCACCTGGTCGGCAACGCGGCGCGGCACTCCTGACCGCGATGATCATCGTCACGCTGGTGGCGACGCTCGCGGCCGCGATGGTCTGGCAGCAGTGGCGCGCAATTCAGGTCGAGTCGGCCGAGCGCGCTCGTGCGCAGTCGGCGTGGATCCTCTCCGGTGCCCTCGACTTCGCCAAATTGATCCTGCGCGAAGACCTGCGCAGCACCAACGGTCGCCAGTTCACGGCGCTGACCGAACCGTGGGCAACCCCGCTCGCCGAATCCCGGCTCTCGACCTTCCTCGCCATCGACAAGTCCAACGCTGAAGATGGCCCTGAGGCCTTTTTGTCCGGCAACATTACCGACGCCCAGGCGCACTACAACTTGCGCAACCTGCTGAAGCCTGACAACACGGTTGACAGCGACGAGGTCGCTGCGTTGGGGCAGCTGTGCCAGACGGTCGGCATCGAAACCGGCATCGCCGAGCGCATCGCCGTCGGGCTGCACGACGCCACCGTCGGCACCAGCGCAGGCGCACCGCTCAATCCGCAGCGTGTTGGGCAACTGACGTGGCTGGGGGTGGACGATGCCTCGGTACAGGCGTTGCAGCCGTTTGTCGTATTGCTGCCGGTGGCCACAAAGGTCAACGTCAATACGGCGCCGACGGAAGTGCTCACCGCGGTCAGCAAGAGCCTGCTGGACCCAGGCTCCGCAGAGCACCTGGTGCAGCTGCGCCAGCGCACGCCATTCAAGACGCTGGCCGACTTGACGAACCAGATCCCGGCACTGGCGCCCATCGCCACCAAATTCGACGTTCGCTCCAGCTACTTCGAGGTGCGCGGCCGGCTGCGGCTGGTGGACCGCGTGCTGGTCGAGCGCTCGCTGCTGCAACGCCTGCCGAACGGGCAGTCGGTCGTGCTGCAGCGCGAGCGGATCGCCAGCTTGGAGCAAATCGGCGGCTGACGCGGCCTTCACGCTACAACAGCGCCCCGTAAGTCATTGATTCGCTTCGATTTGTAAGTGACGCGTGCCTACAATGCGCGCAGCCTCCCTACCACCATCCATGTCGACCCTCGTTGTCCAGATTCCCCAGCGCCCGCGACTGCGCGGCAGTGCGGGCGGCACTGAGCCGCAGGCCAGCGGGCTCGGCACCGAATACAGCTATGTGATAAGCCCGGACGGCCTCGCGCTGGAGACGCAGGGCCGCTGCGCAGCGTCGCTGCTGCCCAAGGCCACCATGGTGATCGCGGTGCTCGCCGACGCCGACGTCAGTTGGCACCGCATCACCTGTCCCAAGGCGCCCGCCGCGCGGCTGCGCGCTGCGCTCGGCGGCGTGCTCGAAGAGGCGCTGCTCGAAGACCCCGACGACGTCCACCTCGCGCTCGCGCCGGCCGCCGCCGCCGGCCAGCCGACCTGGGTCGCGGCCGCCTCGCGGCGGTGGTTGCGGGGTGAGCTTGCCGCGCTCGAGAAGGCCGAGGTCTTCGTCGACCGCGTCGTGCCGATGGCCTGGCCCGACGACCCACCGATCGGCCACTTCGCCGAGACCGAGGCCGAGCCCGGCGGCGCGGCCCATGGCGTCGCGCTGAACTGGGCGCATCCGGATGGCGTTGCCAGCGTTCGCCTGCAGGGCGGCCTCGCGCGCGCGCTGGTGCCGCAGCCGGCGCCGATCGAGACGCGCTGGAGCGCGACCCCCGGAGCTGTCGCTGCCGCCGAGCAATGGCTGGGCGCGCCGGTGCGCGTTATGGGCGCCGGGCAGCGCCTGTTGCAGGCCTCGCGCAGCCTGTGGAACCTGCGCCAATTCGAGCTCGCGCGCCGCAACCGCGGCATGCGCGCACTGCGCGATTCGGCGCGCAAATTCTTCAGCACCGAATGGCGCCCGGTGCGCATCGGCGTGGTCACGCTACTGATCGCTCAGCTCGCCGGCCTGAATCTGTGGGCCTGGCATCAACGAAGCGCGATCGAGGCCAAGCAGGC
>JANYBE010000548.1 GCA_025360945.1 Rhizobacter sp.
TCGTTGGACCGGACTTCCTGAGTGTCGCCCCCCAGCACTGATCGGAAAGAGTCCCAGAAGCGGCGCAAAACAGGTTGCTGGGTCACCAACATGGTGTGCGTTTCCTCCGTTGGGTTCAATGGCGAACACAAACGCCCGTGAGGGCACAGGGCGCTCGCATGACCGCCCCCGGAGCAATGACCCACGGCGCGCGACTTCGGCGCACCGTTGCCGGCTTCTACTCAATAAAGCTTGTAGCAATCGTTGTGCCAACGGGTTGCGGTTGCAGGATATCGGTCTCGTTCGGCCGAGCTCCCCTGCGACAAGAAGGCGATGTTGGTTCGACATAAACGCCGCATCGGACGATGGGCACGCGCAGCCCGAAGGCGAGCATGCTTCGTACCGAATCGAGGCCGCTTGGTCGCACAGTCGGTGCGCACGACCCTCCGCTCGTGGCCGGCGGGCGCTACGGTCCGTAGACCCGTTGATCGTCGAGATTGATCGAGGCAGTCGCGGTCGCCGCCGTGCCGTCAGCTAGCCGAAGCATCTCGCGTAGGAATGCTCCCTCGCTCGTGGTCCGCTTCGCAGCCTCGATCAGAGAGCGCCGACCTGCATTCAGGGTCGGCCGAATTGCATTCATCTCTGTCCGAGTCCGAATGCGGCCAGTACCGGGCGCATCGTCCTGTCATCGTGGGCGCCCCTGATTGCCGAGAATACATAGCGAATTGTGCGCATAGTTCGTGCTGAAGGTACGGGACCCACCAACCCTCCCGAGGCATTCAATGTTCACGCTCCGGTTCGCGCAACGGTCCACAGTTCGCGCCAGGATCGCGTCGGCGATGATTCGCCCAATGACCTCTGGCTGCATGTCGATCCGGTTTGGACTTGCTTGATCCGATCGTTGCTTTGCTAAATTTGCGGACCCGCAAATCTGGCGCGCCAACTCATCGCTATGCACAAAGCACTAGTCTAATTGTCAACTAGCGTTTCAAATCACCCCGATCGTCTCGCTCAAGCGCGAGCTCAGCCGCGGGAACCCGCCGTGAGGAGCGGACGCAACGATCAACAGGTCAGCTGCTGAGTTCCGCGGCAGCAAAGTGATCCACATTTCCATCCCGCTCATGAACCGTTCGGTCGAGGCCTCTCGGGCGAGGCACGTTGCTCAAGGTGGTCTCAGTGATTTGTCGGCACTTGAAGTCTTCGGTCCGTTTGTTGCCCTCATGATCGGTGTCTGGTCGTGGGGTGGGCAAGTAAGTCACCTGAGTTTGGCCTCAATCGTCATCCCGGTGCGAGCTCCGCGATTTCGGCGCCGACGGCAGCGGCCTGCCTCCCGGTCCGGCAGCGAAAGTCAGCGGCGAACGCGGCGGCTGTTGGCCGATGCCTTGCTTGCTCCACTCGCATACACCATCCGGAAATGTGTTGTACAGGCGCACGAGCTGCTGGGCCGTGAAGGTGGCGGGCAGGTAGTCGGCTGTGTTCAACGGCTTGAGCTGGCACTTCAGGATGTCCTCTGCCAGTGGACCACCCGCCACCTGGCGCGGAGAGGCATGCTTTTGCAACCGCGGATCCGCATCGCACATTGCCATGTTGGTGACCGGTGTCGAGAAGGTGGCGTCACCGCTCAGGTAGCACAGGTCGAAAGCCGTCGACGGCTTGGCCGCAACAACCTCGGCGTGGGTCCGCACCGAATTCAGCGTGAGCTTCGGTGCGCTCGCGACCAAGTTGCTCAGCCAGGAGTCCATGGTCAGGAACGACGCTAGCGTCACTGCAGTGACCTGTGCCGTCGTAGCCGGAAGCAACCCGGTGCCATAGCGCCAGATCACCTGGTTGGCATGGTTGCCTGCGTTGGCGTTGTCGATGCGCGCGCGCTCCGAGAAGCTGCGCCAGATGTAGTGAATGCCCTGCTCGTCATAGCCGCGCGAATCGATAATCGGCAGCTTGCCGAGGTTGTGACCACTGGACACGATGCCGGCTCGGTAGGCGATGTTCAGCGCCTCGACATCGGCCACGCTGCGCGCGGGAATACGGTTGGAGTCTGCGTCGGTCCCTCCGATTTTTTCGTTCAGAGTGGCGAATTCCTCGGCCGTGATGGCACCCGAGAGTAACGCCTTCAGTGCGTACTGAACGCCCACGTTGTCACCGGTTTGTCGGGCACGCCTGCTGCCAGGGGCGTTGGCGTTGTCGGTCGAGCCCCAGACCGCTGTGGCCAGATCCGGGTCGCCGCAACGCGTGCCGGTGGGGTTCGTAATTGGGTCGTACACCAGCGCAGCTGGCAACAGGCAGTTGTTGCGCGACTCGACCAGCGTGACCAGCGCGCCGGTCGTGTTATTTGCGACCACCGTTCGGGCATAGTTGCCGGGCTTGTTATTGAAGCCGAACGCATTGTTCCAAGAATGGCAACCGATCTGGTCCAAATGCCCGTTGATGGCGGTCTTCTTGGCGTTGATTTGCGCCTGGGTCAGCCCACTCATCAGCGCGGTCCACTCGGGGCCTGCGTAGAAATTTACCAAGAGTACGCAGTCGATCACCTCCGTCCCAGTGGTGATCGAATCCGGATAGTCGCAACTGGGCTGGATGCCGTCGAGCAGCCCTGGGAAGATCGATGCCACCGTGTTCTGCTGGATCGAGCCACCCGAGCAGCCATTGCCCATCGTGTACTTGATCTCGCCGTAGCCGTCGACGATGTGCTCCTTCATCATCATCACCGTCTCGGCGACCAACACGCGGTTGGAGTTGTACAGAGAATCGGTGAGGCTGTTGTCGACGACCATGAAGCCGCGCGACAGCGCGCTGTTGTCGGCCCAGTTTTGCTCGGTGCGGAACTGGAGTCGCGGCTGGCCGGTGGACGCGCCAAAGCTGTAGACCACCTTGCCGTTCCATTGAGCCTGCGGCGCTAGCGCCGACCAGGGCTTGGTCGGGTCGAACAGCACCGCGATGTCGTAGATGCCGCGGTTCAACGTGCCGCGCTCTACCCGCACGATGTAAGGCACTGCGAGCCCCGCGGTCGTGGTCGTCATCGCCAGGTCTGACGGCGTCATACCGGGCGCGTACGGCTTGAAGCAGTTGTTCGTGGGCGGGGTTGCTGGTGGGCTTGGATCGGGCAAGGCGCTCGAGCAGCCGGCCGTCGTCGTGCGGTAGAACAGCTTGTATTCGGTGGCAATGTTGCACTGCGCATCAACAGCTGTTGTGGAGAGGCCACTGGCGTTCGATCCCGGCGAGTTGCCGACGGCGGCCACTGGGAAGGGCGTGGCGCAGATCCAGGGTGTCGTCTGTGCGCCCAACAGCACCGGTCCGCCGCGCGGGTGGTTGGTGATTGTCAGGCTGGCCGAGCGTTGGTCATGTTCGCGTTCGGTGGAGCTCGCCACGAGATGGTTCTCTCCGACCCACAGGCCCTTGAGCACGCCGCGCAGCGTAGCTGCGGTCGGACCGGCCACAAACGAGGTACTGACATCAGTGCCGTTCAGCGTTAATTTGACCTTACCAATGGGTACCGAGCGTGGCAGGCGAACCTCCACCAACGCGTCGCCGCCGCTGATCAGGTCGGCGCGGTTGGACAGAGTAAGGATCGAGAAGTCGGCCGCCGAAGAAGTGTCATCGCGATCGTCACCGTCGTGCCGTTCACCAGCCTCTGCACTCGAGGAACTGGGAGAGTGAGCCGCGGCGGCCGAGAGGCCCGTCAAGGCCAGCGCCGCGGCCATAAGACCGCCCAAAGGCCACGAGATCCAACGTCGAGCTTGCATGGCGCGTCTCCAATATTTTCAGGCGAACAGACGATGATTGAACTGCTTCTCCGTCGGCGTGCGTACCGGACATACCCGTAAGGCGCTCATGGCCGGCGCGCGGCGCCCGCACCTGGCGTGAACGGTACCCCTGTGGGAGGCTGGTTGTTCGCATAGACCGTGGGCGTTTGGCACAGATGTTGGTCCGCCACAAGCTGGGCCAAAAGCCACACTGTTGAGTGCGCCGGCGGCCGGGCGGCCGAAATGAAGCCGACTTCCGAGGCGGCCGTGTCGCTTGCTGACGGAAACTCAGGACGCTGTTTACTCGTGGCGCGCTCGCGCCATCTGTCGAGACGGTAGGCATTCCGGACGGGCCTTGAAGCGCGGATCGTCGCATTGACGCTGGATGCAATACGGTCGCACGAAGAAGTTGCGGCTGGCACACAACTCGCGCGGCCCTGCCGACTCGCCATACATCCTTGCCCCCTTGCCGCCCCGTGCCGTCTTCTGACCGGCCGGCACCCGAGCCTTCACGCTGGGCTCGTGTGCCTTGGGAACGCTTGCCATTTTCCTCGGAGTCGGCAGTGGCCGAGTCGATGGCTGGCTGGACGGCTCTACCGTGAACGCGTCGGCAGGTGTCTCGAGGGTAGTCACCAGTGGGACGGCCCTCGGCACCTCGACTCGCGCTGCGATCGAGAGCTGTGGAGCAAGCTCCGAGCGAGTCGGCACCGTAGGGTTCGGGGCCTGACTGGCAAGTGGCCATGTCGCCACTGCAGCGACCACAACGCCAGCGCTCGCGGCCAACGACAGTAAGACCAGGTGCCTGCCGAACCTGGAGGGCCGATTCCACTGAATGGTCGGCGCAAAGGGTTCGGCGCCGTTCAGCGCGTCGCGCAGTTCCGCCACGCTTTGCGGACGGTCTTGGGGCCTGACCGCCAACGCCCAATCGATGGCCGACAGGAACGTTGTCGACACGCCGGGAATGTGGCGCCCCGCGAGCAGGTTCATCTCGTCATGGATGGATCGCGCCGTCGAGGCCGGAGGCGGAGTTCCATCCAACAGGTAGGCGACCACCGCCCCCAGCGCGTAGAGGTCGGTCCAAGGCCCTTGACGCAGTTGCGTGTTTTCCGCGTATTGTTCGATTGGGGCGTAATCCGGCTTCAGCACGGCGGTGAGTGACCGGGTCCGGTCGCCGATGAGGCGACGCGCCGCGCCGAAATCGAGCAGCACCGGAAGTCCGTCGCCCGACACGAGTACGTTGTCGGGCGAGATGTCGCGGTGATAGAAGCCTTCGGCATGCAGCATCGCCAGCGCGTCGAGCAAGGGGTCGATGACCGAGCGCAGCCAGGCTTCCGTTGGGGGCACGGACATCGAGCGCCGCACGTCTCTCAGCGTGGGGCCACGAAGATATGGCATCGCCATGTAGGCGGTGCCGTTGGCTTCCCAGAAACTGTAGACCTTGACCATCGCCGGGTGTGAGAATTTGGCGAGCAACTTCGCTTCGTTGACAAAGGACTGCAGGCCAAGCGCAAAGGTCTCGACATTCGAGATCGAGCGCACCGTCACGTGATCGCGCTGACCGCGGCTGACCAGTTGAGATGGCATGAACTCTTTGACCGCCACGTCACGGTCGAGAGAGTGATCGCGAGCCAGATACACGATGCCAAAGCCGCCGCTCGCAGTTTTCGCCGATCCGCGAACCTGGCTTCAGCGCTGAACGGTCCATAGCTGATCCCCTTCCGGAATGGCGCCTTGCACAGCATGGAGCGATGGTCGTCGACATTGCGGTAGCCACGCGTAGGAGAGTGTCGCGAGAAGATGTCAGCATGTGGCTGACTCACGCGATGACGAGAGGCAGACCGAAGGCGGAGTTGGTGCTTACGGTTGGTGAGCGAGCGCTGCTGAATTCCTTCGCGCGCAGTCGGTCGCCGCCTACATCCCTGAGCACGCGAGCCCGCATCGTTTCGAGCAGCGCTGAGGGCGAAGCCAGCTCGATCGCTGAGCGCCTCGAATTGGGCAAGGCCACGGACGGCAAGTGGCGCGTTCGCTTCATCGAGCGCCGCGTTGCCGGGCTCTACGACAACGTGCGGCCGAGTCCGCCGCGCACCATCGATAACGAGCGCGCGGCCAGCCGGATCAAGACGACGCTGCACACCGAGCCGGCCAACGGCTTGACCCTCAAGGAATAGCCGATCGCCAACTCCATCGGCGACTTCACCGACACCTGTGCCAAGGTATGGCTAATCCAGGGCTTCATTTCCGTCAGCACCGGCACGGTTCGAGTATGGCGCATTCGTCGTCGTCGTAGGGCCGATCGCCCGTTCACTTCTGCCTCGACCTTGAACACCTCGCCGATCCGCGCCAAGCCCTCATGCGCCAGCGTCCCGAGCAGGCGGTTCTGTTTGACGTGGATGTACCACCTCGAAGTCGATCAAACCGACATTGGGCTGTCGAGCCCGACTGCACTCCGGTCTTAGTCGACGTATCGGACTCAGCATTCCTCGACCTCACGTTGCCCCTTTTCGGATCGCGAGGCTGGATAGGCTACCAACTTCATGGCCGACCATACCACCTGCCCCGATAGCGGAACTGTCAGTCCAACGCGCTTGCTTGCTTCGATGGCGTCGTCAGTTTCCTCAGAAGAGCCGGGTACGGTAACAACAACCGCATAGATACCAGGCTCGGGAATGGGGACGAGGAACTCACATGATTGGCTCTCTCCTGGACTTAGAACCGATGCCAGGACGGGTCCTTTATTGTCTACAAGCGCACTCTGAAGCCAATCGGTATAGATCGGAAATCCGTCCTGCATTTGAAGAAACTTTGCACTCCAAACCCGGCCATGTTCCCACCGCAAGACTTCCGGACGATTGCCTACATTTGAACAGTCGACTGTTGCAACAAGGTACGCCGCGTTTTGCGCTGAATCATGCACGAAGCGCGCCGTCAAACCAATGTCGACCGTTCCACGTTGACGCGTGGACTGCTTCAATTGCTCGATCTTCGTCTTGGCCTCTTCTAACTCTCTTAGTGACCAGTATCTGTACAGGGTCCATGCACCGCCGACCAACGCCGCAACTGATATCCCAAACGCCTGGAGGAGTTGCGCGACGGATTGAAGCTCAGTCGTGGTCATGGCAGGACGAATTGTTGGTGAAGCCTAACGAAGGTGTCGAAGATTCATCATTGAAGTCTGCGCTGTAGGCACGCGTGTTGCAAGCCGTCGTCGTCGAATTCAGACGAGGATTGACCTTGCCCCTGGGTTCCGTATCCCTTAGCCGGCGGCATTACGCGGTTCGCTTTTCCTGGGCAGCGAACCAAGCCCGTTCGAATTGCATCGGGCTGACGTAGCCCAACGTCGAGTGCAGGCGCCGATGGTTGTAAAACGCCATCCAGTCGACGATCTCGTCCTTCGCGGCCCGCGCGGTCTCGAACTTGCGCCCGTACAGCCGCCCGACTTTCAGCGATCCCCACAGGCTCTGCGTCGGGGCATTGTCCCAACAATTTCCCTTGCGATTCATCGAGCTGCGCATGCCGTACTCGGTGAGCAAGTCCTGGAAGTCATCGCTGCAGTATTTGCTGCCCCGATCGCTGTGGAAGATCACCCGCGCTTGCTTGCCAGGTTGTCGGCGGAACCAGGCCATGCGCAGGGCGTCCATCACCAGCTCGCCACGCATGTGCTGCTGCACCGACCAGCCGACGATCTGCCGGCTGAACAGATCGATGACGACAGCCAGGTACAGCCAGCCCTCGTCGGTCGCGATGTACGTGATGTCGCCGGCCCACACCGCATTCGGCATCGCCGGCTGGAACTCGCGATTGAGCAAGTTCTCGGCCACCGGCATGTCGTGATTGCTGTCGGTCGTGGCAATGAACTTGCGCTTGCCCCGGGCCTTGATGCCGTGCCGCTGCATCAGCTTTTGGACTCGATCCTTGCCCACCCGAATGCCACGAGCGAGCAACTCCTTCCAAATCCTCGGCCAGCCGTATTCGCCGCGCACCTCGGCATGGATTGCCTTGATGTGCACGAGCAACGCGTCGTCGCTCATGCGCATCGGCGAAGGCTGCCCATCGCGTCGTTCATGCTCGTAGTAGCCACTCGCGCTCACACCCAAAACCTCGCACGTCAACGACACCGGCCAGACCGTCCGATGCCGCTTGATCCACGCGTACTTCACTCCCGCTGCCTTGCGAAGTACGCCGTTGCTTTTCCCAAGATATCGCGCTCCATCTTCACGCGAGCGAGCTCGCCGCGCAGCCGCGCGATCTCCATCTGCTCCGGGCTGACCGGCTTGCTGCCCGGCCCGTTGAGCTGCCCATTCTTGTCAAGCTTGACCCAGTTGTGCAGCGTCTGATCGGACGCCCCGAGCACCTTCGACACCACCGCCAGGCTCTGTCCGCTCTTGACCATCCGCACCGCCTCGAGCTTGAACTCGATCGTGTAGCGCGCTCGCTTTGACTTCGTCATTTCCGTTCTCCTTGCCTGAATTGAACCACTCAGCAAGGGATACGTTTTCCGGGGGCAAG
>JANYBE010000597.1 GCA_025360945.1 Rhizobacter sp.
CGCGCGCGCAGACCGCGAGATCACCGACGGCTACGAGCGTCAAGCCGTCATCACCGCGGCCGCTTACCTGCTGGATGAAGCCGGTCTGGACGCCGACTCCGACGCGCTGCTGAAGGCGAACCTGGCGAAGAGCCACTCGCCTTACTACCTGATGTCCGAGCTCGCCAGCAATGCGAAGAAGCGCGGCGACAAGGCCGAGGCACTGCGCTGGTACGAAGAGGCCTTCGACAAGAGCGAGGGCCCGGCCACCCGGCTTCAATGGGGCTCGAGCTTCGTGAGCGCGCTGATCGATCTGGCGCCGCTGGACGAGACCCGCATCGAGAAGGCGGCGAGCCAGCTGTTCACCGAAGCGGCGAGGCAGCCGGACGCGTTCTACGAACGCAGCGGCCGTTCACTGCAGCGCGTCGGCACCAGGCTGCAGGCCTGGAACAAGGCCGGCACGCACACGGCGGCGATCAAGCGGCTGCAGACGCAAATAGACGGCCTGTGCGGCGCGCTCGACAAGAACGAGCCGCAGCACGCGCGCTGCGGCGCACTGCTCAAGCCGGCGGCGAAGGCTGTCGCCTGATGCGTCTGGCCGCCTTGTTGCTGGCGCTGGTCGCCGGCCCGGTCTTTGCGGCCACGCCACCCGTCGCCGCGCCCGCCGCCACCGCCTCGGCACCCGCCAGCGCTGGCCCGTGGATCCACGCCTACGCGGCCTTCGGTGAGCCCAAGTACCTGCGCGGTTTCGACCACTTCGAGTACGCCAATCCGACGGCGCCCAAGCGCGGCACGCTGTACCTCGCGAACCCAGACCGCCGCACCGCGATCGACAAGATGAACCCGTTCACGATCCGTGGCTCGGCACCGGCCGGGCTCGAGATCTTCATGACCGAGCAACTCGCGACCTTCAGCGCTGACGAGCCGTTGACGATGTACGGCCTTCTTGCCGAGGAGATGCTGGTCCCTTCCGACAAGAGCGCGATCACGTTTCGGCTGAACCCGAAGGCGGCGTTCTCGAACGGTGATCCGGTCACCGCCGACGACGTGAAGTTCTCCTTCGACACGCTGAGCGGCAAGTACGCGTCGCCGGGGCTGCAGTCGGACCTGGCCAACGTCAAGCGGGCGAGCGTGCTCGATCCGCGCACAATCCGATTCGAGTTCACGTCGCCGGGCAACGACACGATCTTCAAGCTCGGTCGGCTCTACGTGTTCTCGCACAAGTGGGGGTTGAAGCCCGACGGCACCCACACCCGCTTCGACGAGGTGGTCAACGAAATTCCGCTGATGAGCGGCCCGTACACGATTGTCAGCCAGGACTCGGGCCGGCGAATCGAGTTCAAGCGCAACCCGGCGTACTGGGCGAAGGACCTGGGCGTGCGCCGAGGCATGTTCAACTTCGACCGCGTCGTCTACCGCTACTACAAGGACGAGACGGTCTCGACCGAGGCCTTCAAGGCCGGTGAATACGACCTGGTAAAGGTCTACGCGGCGCGCATCTGGGCGCGCCAACACCGCGGCCCGAAGTGGGACGACGGACGAATCGTCAAGGCGCCGTTCGAGATCCGCAACGGTCGGGGCCTGCAGGCCTACGAACTGAACCTGCGCCGACCGCTCTTTCAGGACATCCGGGTGCGCGAGGCCATCACGCTCACCTTCGACTTCGAGACCCAGAACCGCTACCACCGGCTGCTGCGCGCGAACAGCGTCTTCAACAACTCCGAATTCGCCGCGCAGGGCTTGCCGTCGCCGGGCGAGCTAAAGCTGCTCGAGCCCTACCGCGCCGAGCTGCCCAAAGAGGTGTTCGGCCCGCCCTACCTCGCGCCACGCAACGACACCGACCAGAGCGCGCTGCGTCGTAACCTGTTAAAGGCTCGCAGCCTGCTCGAGGCCGCCGGCTGGAAACTCGACGCCGACGGCAAGCTGCGCAATGAGAAGGGCGAGCCCTTCATCTTCGAGTACCTGTCGCCCACTGGCCAGGACAATGACCAGCGCATGAATCCATGGCGGCGCAACCTCGAGAAGCTCGGCATCCAGCTGCCCGACCGCAAGGTCGACTTCGCGCTCTTCGAGCGCCGCCTGACCGAGTTCGACTTCGACATGGTGACCATCGTCGAGCCGGCGTTCACGCTGCCGCAGGTCGCCGACTACGCCGACCTCTACGGCAGCAAGGCCGCCGAGGAGAAGGGCAGCAGCAACTACCGTGGCGTGAAGAGCGCCGCGGCCGACCATGCGATCGAGGCGATGGGCCGCGCGTCGACCGCCGAGGAGTTCCGCGATGCCTGCCGCGCGCTCGATCGCATCGTGATGTGGAGCTACTGGCAGGTGCCCGAGCTGTACAGCCCGTACGAGGACATGTCGTACTGGAACAAGTTCGGCATGCCCGAGGTGCGCGCCAAGTATTTCGATATCGACCAGTCGCCGCTGCTGACGCCTTTGATGCCGTGGCCGCTCGCGACTTGGTGGCTCAAGGACCCGGCCGCGCGCTGAGCACGGCTGACGACCATGCAATTGAAGGCCGATCCATGCTGAGCTACATCCTCAAGCGAATCCTGCTGATGGTTCCCACACTGCTGGGCGCACTGACGATCACCTTCATCGTGATCCAGTTCGTCCCCGGAGGCCCAGTCGAGCAGCTGATGGCAGAGGCACGCGCCGGCGCTGGCGGCGGCGGCTACAAGGCGCGCTCCGATACGACCGCGAAGCAGATCGAGGAGCTGAAGAAGCTCTATGGCTTTGACAAGCCGGCGCCGGTGCGCTACGTCGAAATGCTGCAGCACTTTGCGAGCTTCGACCTCGGCCGCAGCTTCCTGCAGAACAAGGAGGTCTGGACGCTCATCAAGGAGAAGCTTCCGGTCTCAATGAGCCTGGGCCTGTGGACCTTCCTGCTGTCCTACCTGATCTCGATCCCGCTCGGCATACTCAAGGCGGTCCACGAAGGCAGCCGCTTCGACACCGTCAGCACGCTGTTCGTACTGCTCGGCTTCGCGATCCCGGGCTTCGTGCTCGGGGTGTTCCTGATCGTGGTGTTCGCCGGCGGCTCGTTCTGGGACGTCTTCCCGCTGCGCGGCCTGACCTCCGACAACTGGAGCGAACTTGCCTGGCCGGCACGCATCACCGACTACCTCTGGCACCTCGCGCTGCCGCTGACCTGCCTGGTGATTGGCAGCTTCGCGATCATGACGATGCTGACCAAGAACACCTTCATCGAGGAGATGCGCAAACAGTACGTGCTGGTCGCTCGTGCAAAGGGACTGTCGCAGCGCCGCGTGCTCTGGAAGCACATGTTGCGCAACGCAATGATTCCGATCGTCACCGGCTTCCCGGCCGCATTCGTTGGTGCGTTCTTCGCCGGCGCGCTGCTGATCGAAAGCCTGTTCTCGCTCGATGGTCTGGGCCTTTTGAGCTACGAGTCGATCGTGCGGCGCGATTACCCAGTCGTGCTGGGCTCGCTCTACGTGTTCACGTTGATCGGGCTCGTCGTGAAGCTGCTGTCGGACCTACTGTACGTACTCGTCGACCCGCGCGTGCAGTTCGGTGCGGTGGGCAAATGATGATGGCCTCGACCCTAGAAACCACGAGGCCGCCGTCGTTGGCGGCAGCGCCGTTGTCACCGAACCAGCGCGCCTGGCGGCGCTTCCGGCGCAACCGCATCGGCTCATTGTCGCTGCTGATTTTTCTCGTGCTGCTGGTCGCGAGCCTGCTCGCTGAGTTCATCAGCAACGACAGGCCACTGATCGCGCGCCACGATGGCGCGCTGTACTTCCCGCTGCTGAACAATCCGCCCGAGGTCGCCCTCGGTGGCGACTTTCATACGCCGACCGATTGGAGCGACCCTTTCATCGCCGCCGAGTTCGCGAAGCCTGGCAATTGGATGATCCGCCCGCCGAACCACCACTCGGCGACCTCGATCGAATACTTCACGAAGCCGCCGAACCCGGCGCCGCCAAATGCAAAGAACTGGCTCGGCACCGACCAGCTTGGCCGCGACATGGTCGCGCGGCTGCTGTACGGCTTTCGCGTCAGCGTGTTGTTCGCACTCGCCCTCACCGCCATCGGCGTCGCGATCGGGCTGGCCGCCGGTGCGGTGCAAGGCTACTTCGCCGGGCGCATCGACCTGACTATGCAGCGCTTGATCGAGATCTGGACCTCGATCCCCGAGCTGTATCTGCTGATCATCTTCGCGTCGATCTTCAAGCCTTCGGTCGGGTTGCTGCTGCTGCTGCTGTCGCTGTTCGGCTGGGTTGGCCTGTCGGA
>JANYBE010000671.1 GCA_025360945.1 Rhizobacter sp.
GCTGGATGGAGGGCTGGTAGTGCGCGTTTCGGAGACCGCAGGGTCAATCGACAATCCGAACGCGCCGGCCGTCACACCGGAAATCGCTGCCGAGGCCGCCGTGTGGATCGCCCGCCTGCATGGCCCAGACCGTTCGAGCGCCATGGAGCACGAGTGCCTGGCCTGGCAGGCGACATCTGAAGCCCACCGCTTGGCATTCGAGCGCTGCACGGACACCTGGCAAGACGTCGCGCGCGTCACCGTCGGGGACTACGCCGGCGCGGCCGGGCGAAGCTCAGCCGAGCGTAGTGCGCCGCCCAGACGACTTTGCTGGGCTGTCGGGCTGGCAATGGCGGGCTTGGTCACGGCGGCCTTGGCGATCCTGCAGCCCTGGCGCGATATCGACACGTACGTCACGGGAGTAGGTGAGCAGCAGTTGGTGGTGCTGAAGGACGGCACCCGACTTTCACTGAACACCGCCACCCGCGCGCGGGTAGAACTCGCCTCGACGCGGCGCATCGTGACAGTCGAAAAGGGAGAGGCCTTGTTCGAGGTGGCCAAGGACGTCAACAGGCCGTTTGTCGTGAGGGCCGCCGGCAACGAGGTGGTTGCGAGTGGCACCGTGTTCTCAGTGCGACTGACTTTCGGAGAAGAAAGCGCTGGGAAGATGCTGGCCGTCACCCTGATGGAGGGCCAGGTCAGCGTGCGGGCGAGGCAAGGGGAGGGCGCCAAGGGGAGCTCAGCCGCTCGACCTGTTCCTCCTCTGCTGTTGCAGCCCGGCGAGCGGGTCCGGCTCAGCGAGGTGACCGATGCCGCGAACAAGGCGCAGCGCGCGTCCATGCAGGTCGATCGCCCGCGCATCGACCAGGTGCTCGCCTGGAAGCGCGGGGAGGCAATCTTCGATGACGTGCCGCTGTCCGAGGCAGTGGCTGAGATGAATCGATACAGCCGTACGCCCATCCTTGTGGGGGGCGACGAGTCAGTGGCGGCGCGGCGAGTCAGCGGGCTGTTTCGGACGGGGGACAACCTGAGCTTTGCGCACGCCGTTGCCGCATTGCATGGGCTTGTTGTGCGCGAACGGGAAGGACTCCTGGAGCTCCTACAGGGATGATGCACGAGTGGGCCTGCGCGCAGTGTGCAAGCTGACCAAGTTCCTCGGCCGATCTCCCGACACGGCCATCGTGGAGGTTCGCGGCGCGCATCTCCCCGTGCGCAACCGAGGCTGCGTACCGATCGCGCCCGAGGTTGCTGTGGTGCTTGATTGCGGCTGTTCCCGTCACCCCGAAGCCCAAACGAATTCGCCAGTCTATCCAGGTCAGGCGCTATGCTGCGTCATGAGACGACAGCCAGTGACGCAGCTCAGCGTTGGGCGGCCAATTCTTGCGGCGTGGATCGCCGCCGCTGCACTTTGGCTTGCTGCATGCCAGCCCGCCGAGCCTGTTCTGGTCGGCTTCATTGGTGGCCTCTCCGGCACCGTCGCCGATCTTGGCGTGAACGGCCGCAACGGCGCGGAGCTTGCCATCGAGGCTCTCAACGCACAAGGCGGCACACGCTACGAATTGCGCGTAGAAGACGATCTGCAAGACCCCGATCGGGCCCGTGCCGCGGTCGCATCGTTGGACAAGCAACGCGTGCGCTTCATCGTGGGCCCGATGACCAGCGCCACGGCCATGGCGATCGTGTCCGAAGTCAACCGGCTGGGCATCGTATTGATCAGCCCGACCGCAACGACCAACGAACTTACGGGCAAGGTCGACCACTTCTTCCGCGTGGCTCCCGACGCGCGTGCGGGTGCCCGGCAGATCGCCGAACTGCTGAGAAAGCGCGGCTTGAAGTCGATGGCCGTTCTCATGGACTTCAAGAATCGCGCCTATTCCGAAAGCTTCGGACACGCGGCCGCGGCGCATTTCCGCGAGCTGGGCGGACAGGTGGGCGCGGAACTGAGCTACGAGTCCCGGCCCAGCCTCGACTTCGCTGCGCTCGCCAGACAACTCACGGAAGGCCATCCGCAAGTGGTGCTGATCGTGAGCAGTTCCGGCGACGCGTCGCTCGCGGCGCAACACCTGAGGCGCATCGACCCGACGATCGCGCTCGCAGTGTCGCCGTGGGCCGCCAACGCGCAGTTCCTGCAGATGGGTGGCCGAGCGGTCGAGGGCGCCCTCGCCCTTCAAGCGCTCGATCTAGAGAGTGGCGCGCCGGCCTATGTCGCATTTCGCCGCCGCTACCGTGAGCGCTTCGGTGAAGACCCGACCACGGCGGCGGTGCAGACGTTCGATGCCGTGACGATGGGCGTTGAAGCGCTCAAACGACAAGGCAAGAATCGCTCGTTGCGCGACACCCTTGGCGAGGCTGGCGCTTCCTGGCCGGGACTGCACAGTGCCATCGTGCTCGATGCGTATGGTGATACCGATCGGCCCATGAACATGACGGAAGTTCGCGGCGGGCGTTTCCAGGCGATCGCTGAATGACCCAGCGCCGCGTGGCCCTCGGGCGGATACTGGCTCGCCAGTTCGTTGTCGCCGCATCGCTACCCTTGCTGCTGGTGGTCGTGCTGTGGAGCGCGACCGCCTTGCCAGATGTCGTGCAACGCATCGAACGTGAGAACGAGGCCACTGCGAGCCTCATGCGCGGCCAAGTCGAGGCGGTACTTTCGGTGCCGCAGCGAGCGCTTGAGATGGCCGCCGGTCTCATCGCGACATCGGCGCCGGGGTCCGAGCTCACGCGCACGGTGCTGCAACAAGCGCTGGCGACGACGCCGGCCTTCGCGTCTGTCTACGTTGCCAACGCCCGCGGAATCGTGGAAGACGCCGCCGTGACCGCGAACGGGGGAATTAACGCGAGCGACCTCCTGGCGCTGGACCTGTCTTCGCGACCCTATTACGCCGATGCCCGCGAGCGCCGCGCGCTGGTGTGGTCCGACACATTTCTGTCGCCGCTGACCGGTCAGGTCACTGCCGTGCTGGCGCTTCCGGTGGGTGATCGCCTGCTGATCGCAGATTTCTCACTGACAGGCCTGGCCAGCGAGCTGACTCCGCGCGGGCGGGCCCATGACGCGATCGTGATCGTGCTCGACGGAAAAGGGCGGGTCATCGTGCATCCACAGCAGCGACTCGCCGCGTGGCAGGAAAATCTCGGCTATTTGCCGCTCGTGCGAGCCGCATTGCAGGGCGACCCTGGCGCGGGCGAGATCGAGGTCGACGGGCAGCGCTGGCTCGCCACAGTGGCCAAAGCCCGCACCACGGGTTGGTACATCCTCGTGGCGCAGCCACGGTCCGAGCTCTTCGCGCCGCTGCGACGCATTGGCCTCATCGTGGGGGCGGCAGTGATCCTGGCATTTGCGCTCGCTGTGGGCATGGCCTTGCGCCTGGCGCGAAACGAGGTCCGGCGCTATCGCCGGCTGGTGAAGGCGGCCACGAACTTCGTCGATCAACGAGATCAACATCTGGAGGTCGATCTCGGAAGCGAGGAGGTTCACGAGCTATGGCGCAGGTTGCGCTCCCTCCTGGATCAGTTGCACAACGAGACTCAGCAGGCATCGGCCGCCCGGCGCGACCTGCTGGCCGTGCTCGACGCGGCTACCGAGGTGTCCATTATTTCCACCGATGTGGACGGCGTGATCCGCCTCTTCAATCGAGGCGCGGAAAAGATGCTGGGCTACAGCGCCGGCGCCCTGGTGGGCAAGGCCACTGCGCAGACCTTGCACGACGCGGCGGAACTCGCCGCGCGGTCCGACGACCTACGCAGGCGATGCGGCCGCATGGTGGCCGGGTTCGATGTTCTTGCCGCCGTCGCACGCGAAGCGGGCTATGAAGTGCGCAACTGGACCTACATCCGCCATGACGGCTCGCGACTTCTGGTGTCCATAGCCATGACCGCTGTTCACGACGCGCGTGGCGAGCTCACCGGCTTCCTCGCCATCGCGGTCGACCAGACCCAACAGCAGCGTGCGGCCGAGCTGGAGGTATCGCGTGAGCGAGCCGAGGCGGCGAGCGAGGCCAAGTCGGAGTTCCTCTCGCGCGTCAGCCACGAGTTGCGCACGCCGCTGAATGCGATGCTCGGCTATGCGCAATTGCTGACGGTCGGCGGCTCGCAATCCCTGAGCGACTTGCAACGCGACCGCGTTGTACGCATCGAGACGGCGGGCTGGCATCTGGTGCGTCTGATCGACGACCTTCTTGACCTTTCGAGCATCGAATCGAGCCGCATCCAGCTGAAGATGGAGGCTGTGGACGTTGTTTCCGTGATTGCCGAAGCGGCGAGGCTGGTGGAACCGCGGGCCGCCGTGCAAGGCGTGAGCGTCCGACAGCTTGTCGAGCCGGATGCATCGAGGCCCACGCCTGCCGTTCTGGGAGACCAGACGCGTCTGAAGCAAGTCTTCGTGAACCTGCTGAGCAACGCAGTCAAGTACAACACGCGCCGCGGTCGCGTGGAGGTAGCGTTCACGCAGCCCGACGACAAGCACTTGTGCATACGTATTGCC
>JANYBE010000623.1 GCA_025360945.1 Rhizobacter sp.
GGTGCTCGCGGTCGTGATCGTCTTTGTCGCGTTCGGATCCCAGACGACGAGATCGGCGTCGCTGCCCACCGCGATCGCGCCCTTGTGTGGGTAGAGGTTGAAGATCTGCGCGGCGTTGGTGGATGTGACCTTAACGAACTCGTTCGGCGTCAGCCGCCCGGTGTTCACGCCGGCGCTCCACAGCACCGCCATGCGATCCTCGACGCCGCCGCAGCCGTTCGGGATCTTGCTGAAGTCGGCCCGACCCATGCCTTTTTGTTCGCCGCAGAACGCGCAGTGGTCGGTCGCGGTCGTGTGCAGGTGGCCTGCGGCGAGCGCGCCCCACAGCGCGTCCTGATGGTGCTTGGCGCGAAACGGCGGGCTCATCACATGGGCCGCGGCGACGTCCCAGTTCTCGTTCAGGTAGACCGACTCGTCGATCGTCAGATGCCCGGCGAGCGCTTCGCCGTACACGCGCTGGCCGTGGCTGCGCGCACGGATGATCGCGTTGACCGAGTCCTCGCACGAGACGTGGACGATGTACAACGGCACCCCCAGCACCTCGGCAATGCGGATCGCGCGCTCGGCGGCCTCGGCCTCGACCGCCGGGGGGCGCGACAGCGGGTGGCCTTCGGGCCCGGTGATGCCTTGCTCGACCAGGCGCTTCTGCATCTGGAACACGAGCTCGCCGTTCTCGGCGTGCACGGTCGGCAGTGCGCCGAGTTCGAGCGCGCGGGTGAAGCTGTTTACCAGCACCTCGTCGTCGGCCATGATCGCGTTCTTGTAGGCCATGAAGTGCTTGAAGCTGTTCACGCCGTGGTCGCGCACGAGGCTGCCCATGTCGTCATGCACGCTCTGATCCCACCAGGTCACGGCGACGTGAAAGCTGTAGTCGGCGGCCGACTTCTCGGCCCAGCCGCGCCAGTTTCTGAACGCCTCCATCAGCGGCTGCTTCGGGTTCGGAATCACGAAGTCGATGATCATCGTCGTTCCGCCGGACACGCCCGCAGCTGTGCCGGTGTAGAAGTCGTCCTTTGTCACCGTGCCCATGAAGGGCAGCTCCATGTGCGTGTGCGGGTCGATGCCGCCGGGCATCACGAACGCGCCGCCGGCATCGACGGTAGTCGCGCCGGTGGGTGCCTGCAAGCCCGGGCCGACGGCGCGGATCACACCGCCCTCGCACAGCACATCGGCCTTGACGCTGGCTTCGGCATTGATGACGGTGCCGCCGCGGATCAGAACGCTGCTCATGGTCGTACTTCCTTTGGGTTCAGGCGACGGCAACGGTCTCGTTGCTCTTGAATGTCTCGGGCAACTCGTTCGCCTTGGCCAGCATCGCGCGCAACAGCACATTGCCACCGGCTGATATCCACTCGGGCTTGGCGTCCTCGATCTCGTTGTGGCTGATGCCGCCGATGCAGGGCACGAAGATCATCGCGGTCGGCGTGACCTGGGACATGTAGCAGGCGTCGTGCCCGGCACCCGAGACGATGTCGCGCGTGGCGTAGCCGAGTTCGCGCGCGCCATTGCGCACCATCGCGACGCAGCTCTCGTCGAAGTGCACGCAGTCGTACTGGAATATCTGCTTCAGATCGTGTTCGAGCCTGCCCGCGGCAGCGATACGCGCAACACCGGCCGTGAGCTCGGTTTCCATCTTCAAGAGCTCAGCGTTGTCGGGGCAGCGGAAATCCACTGTCAGGAACACACGCCCCGGAATCACGTTGCGCGAGTTCGGGAAGCTGTTGATCATGCCGACTGTCGACACGGCCAGCGGTGCGTGCGCCAGGCCGATCTCGTTAACGAGCTGGATCACTTTGGCCGCGCCGAGCAGCGCGTCGCGTCGCACCGGCATCGGCGTCGGGCCGGCATGCGACTCCTGGCCGGTCAGCGTGAGCTCGTACCAGCGTTGGCCCTGCGCGTCGGTGACGACGCCGATGGTCTGGCCTTCGGCTTCGAGGATCGGGCCTTGCTCGATGTGGGTTTCGAAGAATGCATGTACCGGCCGATTGCCCATCGGCTCGCTGCCGAGGTAGCCGATGCGCCTCAGCTCCTCGCCGATTGTCTTGCCCTGCTGGTCGCTGCGCGAGTGGCCGTACTCGAGGGAGAACACGCCTGCGTACACGCCGGAGCCGACCATCGCCGGGGCGAAGCGCGAGCCTTCCTCGTTGGTCCACACCGAGGTTTCGACAGGGCGCTCGGTTTCGATGCCCAGATCGTTCAGCGTGCGGATCACTTCCAGGCCTGCGAGCACGCCGTACACGCCATCAAAGCGCCCGCCGGTCGGCTGGCTGTCGAGGTGGCTGCCGGTGCCGACCGGCGCCAGGCTGTTGTTGCGCCCGGGCCGGCGCGCGAAGATGTTGCCCATCTGGTCGACCTTGACGCTGCAGCCGGCGTCCTTGCACCATTGAATGAACAGGTCGCGGCTTTGCTTGTCGAGGTCGGTCAGCGTCAGGCGGCACACACCGCCCTTGGGAGTGGCGCCGATCTTGGCCATCTCCATCAGGCTGGCCCACAGACGATCG
>JANYBE010000633.1 GCA_025360945.1 Rhizobacter sp.
CAGTAGTCGAGGTGGCCGCCGCGCATCATCGCGAAGCTGTCGGCGGGGTGGAAGTACGAGCCGCCGTCGAGCAGCGTCACGGCCTGCTTGCCGGCATTGATCAGGTCCCAGTCTTCCTCGCCCGACGCGGGCGCCGGGCCCATGCCGAGCACGCCGTTCTCGCTGTGCAACAGCACCTCGCGGTCGTTCGGCAGGTGGTTGGCCACGAGCGTGGGCAGACCGATGCCCAGATTCACGACGGCACCATCGGGGATGTCGCGCGCTACACGAGCGGCCATTTCGTTGCGGTTCAGTTTCTTGATCATGAAGCGATTCCTTTAGGCGCGTGGCAGGCAGACCACGCGCTGCACGTACAACCCTTGTGTGACGACGCTCTCGGGGTCCAACGCACCCAGCGGCACGATCTCGTTCACCGACGCGATGCTGAGCTTCGCCGCGGCGGCCATGATCGGGCCGAAGTTGCGCGCCGTCTTGCGGTAGGTCAGGTTTCCCCAGCGGTCGCCGCGCTCGGCCTTGATCAGCGCCACGTCGGCATGGATGGGCATTTCGAGCACGAACATCTTGCCCTTGATCTCGCGCTGCTCCTTGCCGTCGGCCAGCGGCGTGCCGTAGCCGGTCGGCGAGAAGAACGCGCCGATGCCGGCGCCGGCCGCGCGGATGCGCTCGGCCAGGTTTCCCTGCGGCACCAGTTCGAGCTCGAGCTTGCCGGCGCGGTACAAGCCGTCGAACACGTGCGAGTCGGTCTGTCGCGGGAACGAGCAGATGATCTTGCGCACCCGGCCGGTCTTGAGCAACGCGGCCAGGCCGTAGTCCCCATTGCCAGCGTTGTTGTTGACGATCACCAGGTCCTTTGCGCCCTGGTCGATGAGCGCGTCGATCAGTTCGGCCGGTTGCCCGGCGCCGCCGAAGCCGCCGATCATGATCGTCGCGCCGTCGGAAATGCCGGCCAGCGCAGCCTGCACATTGGGAACGATCTTGTCGATCATGGGGTTGGTCCGGTGTGAGAGTTCAGGTGGCCGTGAGCCGGTCGATCGCAGCGTTCAGCGCCATCACGTAGCCGTCTACGCCGAAGCCGACGATCACGCCCGACGCGATCTCCGACAGAAACGAGTGGTGGCGAAACGCCTCGCGCTTGTGCACGTTCGACACATGGACTTCGAAGAACGGAATCGCCACACCGGCCAGCGCGTCGCGCAGTGCGACGCTGGTATGCGTCAGGCCGCCGGGGTTGATCACGATGAAGCCGGTGCCGTCGAGCCGCGCCGCGTGGATCCGGTCGATCAGCGCGCCTTCGTGGTTGCTTTGCAAGCACTCAACCGGCATGCCACGCGCCGCGCCGAGCGCTGTCGCACGCGACTCGACATCGGCCAGCGTGTCGTGTCCGTAGACTTGCGGCTCGCGCGTGCCGAGCAGGTTCAGGTTGGGTCCGTTGAGCAGCAGGATCTTGGGCATGGTGTGGGGGGGCAGTTCAGCCCGCAATGTTGTCACATCGTACGGACTTTCCGCTCGCCGCCGCCTGCGCGATCGCCAGCGTCGACCGCAGGGAGCGGGTGGCATCGCGCACCGTGACAAGCGGCGGCTCGCTGCGGCAGATCACCGCAGCGAAGTGTCGCAGCTGGCGCTGCAGCGGGTCGGCCTGCGGTGCGGCCAGTGCGCGTTCGGCCATCGGTTCGAACCACGAGGGCTCGTGCACCGCCGTCTGCAGCCGCAGCGTCGGCACGGCCAGACTGCCGCGGTCGCCGGTGACGAGGTAGCAGGCTTCGTGCACATCGCGGGCATAGGCCGGGTTCTCGCCCGAGGTCTGCTCCCATCTGCGCGTGCTCGCTGCCACGTCCGAAAGCAAAAAGCTGCCGAGTGCGCCGTTCGCGAAGCGCAGCGTGATCACGACGCTGTCCTCGACCTCGTGGCCGCGCCGCGCGTTGGACGCGACTGCCTGCACGGTGTCGATCTCGCCGGCGAGCATGCGCAGGTTGTCGACCTCGTGCACCATGTTGTTCAGGATCGGCCCACCGCCGGGTCGACGCCGCCACGGCGCCTCGCTGAAGTAGCGCGCCGGCTTGTGGAACAGGGCGCTGCCCTGCACTGCCACCAGTCGCCCGAGTTCACCGGCGGCTATCACCGCGCGCGCAGCCACCATCACCGCGCTGTGGCGACGGTGGTGGCCGACCAGCACCGGCACGCTCGAACGCTCGACCGCACCGACGAGCTGCAAGGCCTCGGCCAGCCTATCAGCAACGGGCTTCTCGACCAGCACCGGAGTGCGTAGGGCGAGGCACGCGAGCACGCCCCGCACGTGCAGCGTGTTCGGCGTCGCAAGGATCACACCATCGGGCTTGAGCGCAGCCAGCGCGGTGCCAAAGTCGCTCCAGTGGGGCACGTTCAGGTTCGCAGCCCACGCGGCGCCGGCTGGCGACGGATTGGCAATGCCAGCAAGCTCGAACGCAGCGTCGGCCCGCACGCGCTCGGCATGCGCGCGGCCGATGACGCCCGCGCCCACCAGCAGCAGGCGCAGTCGGCCGCTCACAGCGGCGCTTCCCCACGCCGCAGTCGCATGCGTCCCGGCAAGGGCACGGAACGGTGCAGCACGTCTTCGCTCAGCCACACGGCCGAGCGGCGCGCGCGCTCTGCGACCACCGGCAGCGGCATCTGCTGGTAGTCGTCGTTGAAGACCTCGAAGCTATAGTCGCCGTGGTAGCCGAGCCGATCCAGCCGCATCACCAGCTCGGCCAGCGCCTCGCTGTGCACGCCTTCGCCCGGGAAGACGCGGAAGTGGCGCGCCGTGTCGATGCGCTCCTCGACCGACTTGATCTCGTTCCACATAAAGTCGGCGAGCTGCACCAAGAAGATCTTGTCCGGGTCAAGCATGTCCAGGTCTTCGAGAGAGGTCTTGCTCGCGAACGCGTGGAAGGAATCGATGCCGATACCGAGGTTGGGCGCGTCGGCGCGGCAGACAATGTCCCACGCGGTCGTGAACTCATTGACGTTTCGTCCCCATGACAGCCCCTCGTAAGCGACGCGGATGCCCAGCGGCAGTGCCAGCATCGCCAGCTTGCGCAGGTCGCGCGCTAGCAAGTCGGGATCGGCCGTGGCATGCGTCGAGGTCGACGAGCAGACCAGCAGCACCTTCGCGCCGACCGCCGCGCACATCTCGAGCATGGACTTGGCAACATCGACCTTGTACTCGTGCAGATGGCCGCTCAGACCTTCGAAGTCGCGCAATACCTGAAAGCCAGTGACCCGCAGGCCGCTGGCCTTCACGACACGCACTGCGTCAGGGATGCCCTGGGCATGGCCGACCAGGTCGCGTGCCAACAGCATCACCTGCGAGAAGCCTGCACCTGAAATTGCAGCAAGCTTGTGCGGCAGCGTGCCGGCGAGCGAGATTGAGTCCATACCGAAATCGCTGATGTTCACGTGGTCGTGGTTCGCCATGGCAGGTCTCAGCGTTCGTCGTGAACCAGCTCGAACATCGCGCCGCCGAGGTAGCTCTGCGTCAGTGCGCCGCGCGTCTCGGAGTGCACGCCCTGCGATTCGACGAAGCTCACGCCGCGCTCGCGCAAGGCGCCCACGCTCGCGAGCACGTCCGGCGCGCCCAGGCCGATGCGCTGCAGCGACTCCTTGCCATCGACATCAAGGATGCCGGGCTCGGGCTCGATCAGCTGCAGGTAGAACGAGCCGCACGGGCTCTTCAGCACGCGCCCCTTGGGCAGAATGCCGTGGCGCTCTTCGGCAGGCAGCGCCATGAAGCCGAACAGTTTTCCATAGAACTCTGTCCAGTCCTGCATGCGGTCGTTGCCGATGTACTGCACGACGCCGAACCAGTGCAATCCAGTCAGCGCCGGCGGGTTCGCCTGCACCGTCGGGATCAGCGTGAAGTCGACGTCGTAGATCGAGAAGTCGCGGTAGCGGTCGACGAAATAGATGCGGCTTGCGCCGACGCCGTGAATCGCCGGGATGTTCAGCTCCATCACCTCGACGTGGGTCGGCAGCGCCCACGCGCCGCGGTCCAGCGCGTAGCGGTAAGCGCTTGCGGCATCGCGCACGCGCAGCGCGATCGCCGCGATTACCGGCACGTCGCTGGGCTGCACACTGCGCGGTAAGCCGCCGGCGTGAGCGTTGATGATGATGTTCATGTCGCCCTGCCGGTACAACAGCACCTCGCGCGAGCGGTGCCGCGCGACCGGGCGAAAGCCCATCATCTCCAGCACCTGGCCGAGCGCCTGCGGCTTGGCGGTACTGAACTCGATGAATTCGATGCCGTCCAGCCCGAGCGGGTTGGTGGCGTCGGCGAGCGCTTCACGGTCGGAGAGGTCCTGCATACGTGCTTCCCAAGTCAGGTCAGAGAATGACAGGCGCCGGCGTCGCCGCCTCGTGTGCGCCGCCGAGGAAAAGCCGTTCGATGTTCGGGTCGGCGAGCAATTCGTCGGCCTTGCGGTGCATCACCAAGCGGCCCGATTCGAGCGCGATCGCCTCGTCGGCCATCTTCAGCGCGCTCTTCACGTTCTGCTCGACAATCAGTACCGTCGTCCCCTGGTCGGCGAGCTGGCGCAGCAGCTTGAACACGTCGGCCACGACCATCGGCGACAGGCCGATTGAGGGCTCGTCGATCAGCAGAACCTTGGGCCGCAGCAGCAGCGCACGGCCGACTTCAAGCTGCTTTTGCTCGCCCCCCGACAGCATCGACGCGGCGCTGTTCAAGCGCTCCTTCACGCGCGGAAAACGCTCGAGCACTTCCGGAATGCGCTCGTGCGTCGTCTTCATGCCCAGCGTGATGCCGCCGAGCTCTAGGTTTTCCCACACACTGAGCTGGCCGAACAGGTTGCGGCCCTGCGGTACGAATGCGATGCCGTGCTTCACGAGCAGGTCTTTCGCGCTCGCGCCGGTGATGTCCAGTCCGCTCAGCCGGATGCTGCCGTGCCGCACCTTGAGCATGCCGAACAGCGTCTTCAGTACCGTCGACTTGCCCGCGCCGTTGGGCCCTAGCAGCAGCGTGATCTTGCCGCGCTTGGCCTTCAGGCTCAGGTTGTTCAGGATCATGAAGTCACCGTAGCCGGCGACGACATCATCAAATTCAATGCAGGGCAGATCATCCATCGCAGGTCCTCGTGAAGACTTTCGAGCCGTTGACGACCGGCGGTCTCGCCGTTGTGCTGGCGTCGGCGGCATAGCGAACGTCCTGCAGCATGAGCGCCAGATTGTCGGTATCGGCACCGGCGATCAGGCCGCCGATGGCGGCGCTGCGCGAGAAGGTCCACCACGGCTGCTTGGCGCCCAGCGATTTGCCGGCGCGGCCGTCGGCACTCTGGGTCGCATCCCAGCTGCCGTCGCTGGTGGCGCCGTACCAGATCTTGTTCAGTGCATTGGCTGCCCTCGCGCTCATGCAGCTGCTGGCGTCGGCGTTGTTGCCAGTGACGCCGTCACCGAGCACGCCGTTGCACAGCGCGCCGGCGTCGCGCAGCGGGTCGTAGTTGCAGCTGGAGGGGTTGAGCAAGAAGCCGAGACCGGGCTTGTGGCATTGCACCACGGCGCGCTTGTTGGCGGCATCGACCTTCTTCGCGAAAGCAGCGGCCTGCGCCTTGTCCGCTGACGTGAAGCCGAGCTCGGTCCGCATTACGATCTGCGGCTGGATCGCCACGGTGCCGAACATCGGCGGGCTGATCGCCGGCTGGCCGATCATGTAGCCGTCGTAGAGCTCAGGAAACTGCTGCGCCACCTTCAGGCCCTTGCGGCCGCCTTGCGAGTGGCCATCGTAGTCGGTGAAGCGCGGCGACTTACCGTAGTAGAGCGTCACCAGTGCCTTGGTCTTGACCGCCTGTTCGACCATCGCACGCGTCGTGAAGTCGTGCAGCGATTCGAGGTTGAGTTGGCCGTTCGAGAGGTAGGCGAAAAAGGGATCCTGGTACCAGGGCTGTCCGGCATCGGCGGTACCGGACGCGTAGCCCATGTTGGCGTCGACCAGTGCAGGCACCTTGCTGCCGATCTGGTCCGGATATCGATGGCCACCTCCGACCCAGCCGCCGTCGCCATAGTTGCGGATGCGTTCGTTCCACTGGGCCGGCAGCCAGACCTCGATGCCGATGCCTTCGCTGTACGCGCGTGCGTTCTTGTCCTTCTCGGCCATCGCGCCGGGACCGATCAGCAGCTTGACCAAGCACAAGTCGGCGGCCATCGTGATCGGAGACGGGGAATCGACCGCCGTCAGCGCCGCGCCCTTCTTGATCTCGCGCACCGACACCACGGTGGTCTGCGCATCGGGCTTGAAGGCCGACTTGATGCTGTCGTTGCAGGCCAGCGTTGCGGCAGGCGGCGCGGTGACGCAGCCGGCCAGCAGCGCCGCGGCCCCGGCGGCGAGCGCGTTCCAGGCGCACAGCTGTCGCCTCGCCGGTGTCCCTTGTCGTGTCATCTCAACTCCCCAGGTACGCGTCCAGCACCTGCTTGTTGCCGCGAATCTCGGCTGGTGTGCCGATCGCCATCACCGTGCCCTCTACCATCACCATGATGCGGTGGCACAGGTCCATCACGAAGTCCATGTTGTGTTCGATGACGATGAAGCTGCGGTGCTTGGCACCGTCGCCACCGCCGGACTTGTTGAGCTCTTTCAACAAGGTGCTGATGCCGCCGACCAGACTCGGATTCACGCCCGCGCAGGGTTCGTCGAGCAGTACCAGGTCGGGCTCGCTCATGAAGGCCATCGCGATGTCGACCAGCTTCTGCTGGCCGTAGCTCAGCTCGCCGGCCTTCTTCTCGGCCACGTGACGGATGCGAAACTGGTCGATCAGCGCGTCGGCTTTCTCGCCCAGGCCCGAATCGCTCGGCGCGAACATGCGGCTCCACATGCTGCCCTTGTGCTCTTGTGCGGCGACGATCAGGTTATCGCGCACCGTCATCTTGCCGAACACCTGCAGCGTCTGGAAGGTGCGGCCGACGCCGCGCTGGTTCAGCTGCAGCGGCGACAGGCCGGTGACGTTCTTGCCGTTCAGCTCGATGCTGCCGGCGTCCGGAGTGATCTGGCCGAGCACGCTGTTGAACATCGTCGTCTTGCCAGAACCGTTGGGCCCGATCACGCCGAAGATCTCGCCAGGCATGACCTCGAATGACACACCGTCGACCGCGAGAATCGCGCCGTAGGACTTCTTCAGTCCGTCGACCTTGAGCAGCGGCGCGCTCATGCCGCGGCTCCGATTGACTTGGCCGAAGCCGCTCGCGCGGCCGAAGCCTCTCGCGACAGGCGCCGCGCCTTGATCCGATCGGGAAGGCTCAGCAGGCCATCGGGCAGCCACAACATCAGCACGACCACCGACGCGCCGAACACGAACAAGTACCAGGCCTGTGCGAAGCGCAGCCACTCGGGCAGCAGCACGCCGACCGCCGAGCCGAGCAGCGGCCCGAAGAAGTAGCCCGGCCCACCGACGACGACCATCAGGTACATCATGATCGACGCGCCGACCGTGAACGGAGCCGGCTCGATGAACTGCACCAGCGACGCGAACAGAGCGCCGGCCACGCCGGCATACACCGCACCGATCGCGAACGACAGCAGCGTGTAGGCCTGGATGTTCACGCCCAGGCTCTCGGCGCGGATCGGGTTGTCGCGCAGCGCCTTGAAAGCCTTGCCCCAGGGCGAGCGCAGCAGGCCCCACAGCAAAAGACCCATCAGCAGTGTGAGGCCGAGCACGAAGTAGTAGTAGCTTAGGTTGCTGTCGAGACTGAGCCCGAAGAAGCCGGGGCGCGCGACATTGTTGATTCCGAAGGTGCCGCCGGTAAGCCACTCCTCGTTGCGCATCACCAACCAGACCGCGGTGTTGAAGCCAAGTGTCGCGAACGCGAGATAGATCGTCTGCACGCGCAGCGCCGGGAAGCCCAGCGCCAGGCCGATCACGAAGCAGCCGACCGCCGCGACCGGCAGGCCGAGCCAGAAACTGAAGCCGGCCTTCATGATGATCGCGACCGTGTAGGCGCCGATGCCGAAGAAGGCCGCGTGGCCGAGCGACTTCTGACCCGCGTAGCCCACCGTCAGATTCAGCCCCATGTTCGCGAGCACGAACACGAGCCAGTAGCTGACGAGGTAGATGCCGTAGTTCTTGAGGAACGGCGGGCCGGCCAGCAGCACGACCAGCGCGACGAGACCGATGAGAAGTTGTGGTTTCTTCATGGTGTGCTCCGGTGTCAGACCTTGCGCTCGGCCTTCTTGCCCAGCAGCCCTTGCGGCCTGAACAAGATCACCAGCATAAAGATCACGAGCGCCACCGCATCCTTGTAGGTCGGCGAGATGTAGGCCGCGGCGAGGTTCTCGCACACGCCGACGATCAGCCCGCCGAGCAACGCGCCACGCGAGTTGTTGAAGCCGCCGATGATCGCGGCGAAGAAGGCCTTGTTGCCAAGCGACTCGCCCATGTCAAACTTGGCCAGGTATGTCGGCGTGACCAGCAGCGCGGCGGCGCAGGCCAGCAGCGCATTAACCGCGAAGGTGTAGAAGATCATGCGCGGCACGTTGATGCCGAGCACCGTGGCGCTGTCGGTGTTCTGCGCCACCGCCTGCATCGCGCGGCCGGTGACGGTCTTGGCCAGAAAGGCCTGGGTGCCAACCACCAGCAGCAGCGAGAGTGCCAGCGTGCCGATGTCGGCCAGCGTCACCGTCACGCCGGCGACGTTAAAGAGCTTGTCGGCGAACAGGCCCGGAAACGGATGCGCCTCGGCGCTGAAGCCGGCCCGCACGCCGCTGCGCATCGCGATCGCCAGGCCGATGGTCGCAACGACAATGGGCATCATTCCGAAGCGCAGCAACGGGTCGGCGATGCCACGCTTGAAGCCCCAGCCGAGCACCAACACCGCGACGCCGCAGGTCAGCACGAAACTCACCAGCAGCGGCGCGCCGATCGCGTTGAAGCCCAGCATGATGAAGGCCGGCAGCATCACGAACTCGCCTTGCGCGAAGTTGATCGTGCCCGAGGCCTGCCACAGCAGCGTGAAGCCGAGCGCGGCCACGGCGTAGATGCTGCCGGTGGCCAGGCCGGAGAGAAAGAGTTGCAGAAAATCGGTCATGCGCACCTCGCGAGTCGAGCTCCCTCCTGCGCAAGCGAGGAAGGGGCGGCGTGAAGGTCTGAGGCCTTACTTCTTGCCCAGTGCCGGCAAGGTTTCCTTGACGACTTGCTTGCCGTCCTTCACCTCGGTCAGGAAGCTTTCGCGGTCGAGGTCGCCCTTGTCGTCGAAGCTCACATCCAGGATTACGCCGGGTTCCTTGGCGGCGCTAACCTGCAGGCCGTGCATCGCCTTCGTGAACGCTGCGCGGTCCACCTTGCCAGCCTTGTCGAGGCCGGCCTTCATGATGTAGACGCTGGTGTAGCCCTTGATGCCGTTGTGGTCCGGGATGTACCTGTATTCCTTCTCGAACTTGGTGCGGAAGGCGCGCATGTTCGGGATCGGCGCGTCGGTGGTCAGACCCACGTGCGCAATGGCGCCGTTGGCAGCATCGCCGGCGAGTTCGATGACCTTCTGGCTCGTCAGCGTGGTCTCGCCGACGATGGCTTTGGTCACGCCTTGCTTGCGCAGCTCGCGCAGCGCACGCGCCGACTCTTCCTCGTTGGTGTAGACGAAGACCACGTCGGCATTGCTCTGCTTGGCCTTCAACACCGGCGACGAGAAATCGACCTGACCGGCATCGGTCGAGATGTCGGCCACGACCTTCGCGCCGAAGGTCTCTAGCGCCTTGCTGACCGAATCGCGCCCGCCCTTGCCGAAGTCGTTGTTGACGAAGATCACGGCGACCGTCATGGCCTTCAGGTTTTGCGCGATGTAGCGCGCGACCTTAGGCATCGAGGTGGCCTGGCCGAAACTGGTGCGGAAGATGTACGGGTTGCCCTGCTGCGTGATCGAGGCAGCCTCGCCGCCGGTGAAGTTCGGAATCTCGGCGCGCTTTGTCTCCGACATGCTCACCAGAATCGAGCCCGAGAAGCCCGGGCCGAAGACCGCGAAAACGTTGTCGTCGACGGCCTTCTGCGCCAAGCCCTTGGCCACACCGGGGTTGCTCTGCGTGTCGGAGTGGGTGACCTCGATCTTCTTGCCGAGGATGCCACCGGCAGCGTTGATCTCCTTGATGGCCAGGTCCATGCCGTTCTTGAAGTTGTTGCCCACGGTCGCGCCGGTGCCCGAAAGCTCCTGCAGGCTCGCGATCTTGATGGTCGCCTGCGCGGATGCGTTCAGCGCGAACGATGCGCAGGCCAGGCCGAGGGCGCTGACGATGAATTGACGCTTGTTCATGGGTTGTCTCCGTCTTGGAATGGTCTGGGAAAGGAAACTCAGGTCGCTTCGAAGAGCGCTCGCACTTTGCTGGAATCCGACTGCACGGTCCGGGCGAGTTCGTCGAAACCAAAGAACGCCAGGTACTCGGGCACCTGCTGGACCATCATCTCGAAGCCGGGGTGCGCAGCGATGCCGCGGGCCAGGCAGGCGCGCAGCAAAGGCGTGGGCTGGTTCTTCATCAGGATGTCGACAACGGCCGTGTTGGTGTCGAGCCGGGCCACGTCGAAGGGCAGCGGGTCCCCGACCTTCAGGCCCAGTGGGGTCGCGTTGACAACCAGGTCGTAACCCGCCGGGTCGGAGGTCGCAACCGAGACCACCTCGACCCCGAACTCGGCGGCAAGCTTGGCGGCGACCACGTCAGTGCGGCCCGGCGTGCTGTCGAACAACGCGATGCGGCCGGCGCCGCGTGCGGCCAGCGAGGTGGCGATCGCTACGCCCCCACCACCGACGCCGACGACAAGAACATGCCGTCCGCCGATCGCGATGCCAAAATGGTCCAGCGCCTTGGTGAAGCCGACGCCGTCGAACAGCGCACCTTCGAGCGAACCGTCCGCATTGCGGCGTGCGGCATTGACGGCACCGGCGCTGCGGCCGAGGCGGTCGCAGCGGTCGAGCAGATCGATCATCGCTGTCTTGTGCGGAATCGCGAGCCACAGCCCGTCGATGTTGCGCGCCTTCAGCACGTGGCTGACGAAGTTGTGCAGCTCGGCCGCTGGCACGTTCGCCGGCACCAGCACCGCGTCGATGCCGTGCGCAGCGAACAGATGATTGAACGCTTCGGGGGCCCGCACCTGCGCCACCGGGTCACCGAGGATGAGGAAGACACGCGTTGTGCCGGAAATGTTCATGAAGATCGCTAGCCACGTCTTTTGATGCAGCGGAGATTAGGGGCGCACCGGGTTCGCCACAAGGCAATAGCGCCCGCTTTGCGCGATGATCGCTCGGTGCGCGCGATCATCGCGTGCTTCACGGGTTTTCACGCACATGGATGAGCTGCGCTTCGAGATCGATCGCAAGGACTTGATCGAGGGCCTGGGCAAGGGCCTACGCATGATCGAGGCCTTCGACGACGACCACCC
>JANYBE010000634.1 GCA_025360945.1 Rhizobacter sp.
GCCTGAAGAACCCGGTCATCACCGGCCCGGCGCGCGTATTCGACGACGAACAATCGGCGCTGGCCGCGATCATGGCCAAGAAGATCATCGCCGGCGACGTGATGGTACTGCGCTACCTCGGCCCGAAGGGCGCACCCGGAATGCCCGAGATGCTCGCCCCCACGGGCGCGCTGATCGGACAAGGGTTGGGCGAATCGGTCGGGCTAATCACCGATGGCCGCTTCTCGGGCGGCACCTGGGGCATGGTGGTCGGGCACGTCGCACCAGAGGCTTACGATGGCGGCAACATCGCTCTGATCCAGGAAGGCGACTCGATCACCATCGACGCGCACACGCTGACCTTGCAACTCAATGTGAGCGACTCGGTGCTGGCCCAGCGCCGCGCCGGCTGGAAGGCTCCGGCGCCGCGCTACACGCGCGGCGTGCTGGCGAAGTTCGCCAGAAGCGCGTCAAGCGCAAGCACCGGCGCTGTGCTCGACCGCTTCGAATAACGGCCCATCAGCGCTTCTTGCCCTTGCGTCGCGCGCGCGTGTCCAGGCCCAGCGCCGTAAGGTTATCTTCGCGGCGTGCCTGCTTCCTTGCGTCCATCTTGTCCATTTCGCGGCGCTTGTTCAAGCCGGACTTGTCGGACCAGATCCACCACAGCATTGCAAACCCGAACGGGACGCAGAACTTCCAGAGGTCGCCGGTGAATTCCCAGTTCCAGTTGGCGAACGGGCCGATGCTGGCAAGGTTCATGCCGATGATCGCGAGGCCGATGATGACGAACCACATGGGAAACTCCTTGGGCGCAACAGGCGCTGTCAACCCACGCCGGTACTATCCGTTATGCTGAGTGTAGAAGAATGTGAATTCAAGTCTGCTCACGAGGAATCCATGACACACCGCACGAGTTTGATCTCCGCCCTGGCTGCCGCTCTGGTCGCCCTGACCGCAGCGCCAGCCTTCGCCCAGGCCGATTTCGCGCAGAAGAAGAACTGCATGGCCTGCCATGCCATCGACAAGAAGGTGCTCGGCCCGGCCTACAAGGACGTGGCCGCCAAGTACGAGGGCCAGAAGGACGCAGTCGACAAGCTTTCGGCCAAGGTCGTGAAGGGTGGCTCGGGCGTGTGGGGCAACATCCCGATGCCGGCCAACCCGCAAGTCACCGATGCCGAAGCGAAGCAGCTGGTGCAGTGGATTCTTACCCTGAAGTAACCCGACCCTGCTGACGAACAAAAGCCCGGTGTGCGGCGCCTCCTTCTATGGCAGCCCGCGGATGCAGTCGCGAACTTGCGAAGACAGCATGAACCGTGCGCCGTGCCTGTCGGCCAGCGAGTCGGCATTCGAGATGAAGAGCTCGCGCCCTTCGGACTCGATGAACTGCATCGCGCCGCCCGTCCAGGCCGGGAAGCCGATGCCGAAGATCGAACCGATATTGGCGTCCGCCGTGCTCGTCAGCACGCGCTCGGTCAGGCAACGCGCCGTCTCGATGGCTTGTCGGTAGAGCAGGCGCTGCTTCAGCGAGTCGATGGCCGGCGACGCGTCCGAGCGCTCGAAGCGCGCCTTCAGCTCCGGCCACAAATGCTTGTCCTCGCCGGCCGGGTAATCGTAAAAGCCGCCGCCCCCGGCGCGGCCCGGGCGCTTCAGTTCCTTGACCATGGTCTCGACCAGCAATTCGCCTGCGCCCGGCTCAAAGCTCTTGCCGGCCGCTGCCATGTCGGCGCGTGTCTGGTCCATCACGTGCACCGACAACCCGAGCGAGGTCTCGTCTAGCACCGCCAGCGGCCCCACCGGCATGCCGGCCGCGAGCGCGGCGTGCTCGATCAGCGGCGCGGGGACACCCTCGGCAAGCATGGTCGCGCCCTCCATCACGAAGGTGCCGAACACCCGACTGGTGAAGAAGCCGCGCGAATCGTTGACGACGATCGGCAGCTTGCCCAAGGCAGTGACGAAATCGAACGCGTGCGCCACGGTCTCGTCGGTAGTGCGTTCGCCGCGAATGATCTCGACCAGTTTCATCTTGTGCACCGGCGAGAAGAAGTGCAGGCCGATGAAACGTTGCGGCGCTCCACTCGCCTGTGCGAGACCAGTGATCGGCAGCGTCGAGGTGTTGGACGCGAACACGCCGTCGTGCGCGAGCATGGGCTCGGCCTCGCGCGTGACGCGGGCCTTCAGCTCGCGCGTCTCGAACACCGCCTCGATGATCAGGTCGCAGCCCTTCAGATCGGCCGCCTCGGCGGTCGGCGTGATCAGGTTCAGCAGCCCGGCCTGTTGAATTTCGCTGAGCCGGCCCTTCGCGACCAGCGGTGCGGTGATCTTGCGCACCGCCTCGAAACCGGCGCGCGCCTTGTCGACGCTCACGTCCTTCAGCACGCACGCCATGCCGCGCGAAGCGGTTGCATGGGCGATGCCGGCGCCCATCATGCCGGCGCCGAGCACACCGACCCTAGCCGGCTTCCACCTTGCAACGCCAGCGGGGCGTGACTTGCCGGACTTGATCGCGTTCATGTTGAAGAAGAACGCGGTCACCATGTTCTTCGTGGTCTGACTCACCATCGTCTTCGCAAGCTTGCGACTCTCGATGCGCGTCGCGGTGTCGAAGTCAACCATCGCGCCTTCGACCATGGTCTCGAGAATCGCCTGAGCCGCCGGGTACAGGCCGCGCGACTTCTGCGCGAGCAACGCTGGGGCGACGACAAGGCCGGCGGCGATCCTCGGGTTGCTCGGCGTGCCACCCGGCATCTTGTAGTCCTTGCGATCCCAGGGCTGCACCGCGTCAGGGTGATCGGCGATCCAGGCGAGCGCTTGCGCGCGCAGGCCGGCCGCGTCGTCGGCCAAACCGTCGACCAGCCCGAGATCGAGCGCCTCGCGCGCGCCGAACAGCTTGCCCTCGACGAGCAGCGGATTCGCCGCCATCAGACCGAGCAGCCGCACCGTCTTCGTGATGCCGGTCGCGCCGGGGATCAGGCCAAGCGACACCTCGGGCGTGCCGAACTGGATCGTGCGGTCATCGATCGCAAAGCGCGCGTGCGCAGCGAGGGCCACTTCCCAGCCGCCGCCGAGCGCTGCGCCGCCCAGCAGCGCGGCGACCGGGCGGCCAAGTGTCTCGATTGTTCGGAAGCTCTTCTTCAGCGCCTCGATGCGGCCGAAGCCTTCGGCCGCGTCCTCGGCCTTCAGCTTCAACACACTCTTCAGCTCGGCCCCGGCGAAGAACGTGCCCTTCGCGGACGCCAGCAGCACGCCCTTGATCCGGTCCTTGTCGCGCACCAGCAGCGCAGCCGCCTCGGCGAGGTCGTGCTGCCATTGCAGCGTCATCGTGTTGACGGGCGAGCCGGGCTCGTCGAACGTGACGGTGGCGATGCCGTCGTCGCTCACTTCATAGCGAATTGTTTCCATGCTCACACGCGCTCGATGATGGTCGCGATGCCCATGCCGCCACCGACGCACAGAGTTACGAGGCCGCGTTTGAGCTGGCGCCGCTCGAGTTCGTCGAGCAGCGTGCCGACCAGCATCGCACCGGTCGCACCCAGCGGGTGGCCGAGTGCGATCGCGCCTCCGTTAACGTTGACCTTCTCGTGCGGCACGCCCATCTCGAGCATGAAGCGCATCGGCACGGCGGCAAAAGCTTCGTTGACCTCGAACAGGTCGATGTCGTCCACCGTCAGCCTTGCTTTCGCCAACGCCTTGCGCGTCGCAGGCATGGGGCCGGTGAGCATGATGGTCGGGTCGGCGCCCGACAACGCGGTGGCGACGACGCGCCCCCGTGGCGTGAGCCCCATCTCGCGTCCCTTGGCCTCGCTGCCGACCAACACCGCGGCCGCGCCGTCGACGATGCCCGACGAGTTGCCGGCCGTATGCACGTGGCGGATCCGCTCGACCTGCGGGTAGCGCGCCAGGGCGACCGCATCAAAGCCCATCGCGCCGAGCGCGTCGAATGCGAGCTTCAGCGATCCGAGGCCTTCCAGCGTCGTGCGCGGCTTGATGAACTCGTCGCGCTCTAGCACCGCGAGGCCAATCTCGTCGTCCACGCTCAGCACCGAGCGATCGAAGTGGCCAGCCGCCTGCGCGGCAGCAGCGCGCTGCTGCGAAGTCAGCGCATAGCGATCGACATCGTCGCGATCCCATCCGGCCAGCGTGGCGATCAGGTCGGCGCCTATGCCTTGCGGCACGAAGCCGGTCGCGGCATTCGTCTGCGGGTCCTGCGCCCACGCGCCGCCGTCGGAGCCGATAGTCACGCGAGACATGCTCTCAACGCCGCCGGCGATCACCATATCTTCCCAACCACTCGCGACCTTCTGAGCCGCGAGGTTCACGGCCTCCAGGCCCGAGGCGCAGAAGCGATTGATCTGCATGCCGGCGACGCGGAAGTCCCAGCCCGCCTTCAGCGCTGCCGTCTTCGCGATCACCGCGCCCTGCTCGCCCACCGGCGAGACCACGCCCATCACCACGTCGTCGAGCTGGGCCGGGTCGAAGGCCAGCCGCTTCTGCAGCTTCACGAGCAGGCCGGCGAGCAAATCGACCGGCTTCACCTCGTGCAGGCTGCCGTCCTTTTTGCCCTTGCCGCGCGGCGTGCGCACGGCATCGAAGATCATTGCATTTGGCATGGGTAAGGCCTCCAATTGACAGGCAATTATGCTGCCATGCATACTCGTCGACAAGCACCAAGCAAGCGCTTGGTTGAATCGAATTCGAGGCCCGAATGTCGACCTATCGATCTGTGTTTCAAGCCGGCCTGTTCAACGGCCGAGTAGGTGTTGTCACCGGTGGCGGTTCGGGCATCGGCCGCTGCACGGCGCACGAGCTCGCGGCGCTCGGCGCGGCGGTGGCGATCGTCGGGCGCAAGGTCGAAAAGCTCGAGGGTCCGTGCCGAAATCGAGGCCGTCGGCGGTAGCTGCTCGACGCATGTCTGCGACATCCGCGAAGAAGACGCTGTGCGCGCCACCGTCGCTGCCGTGCTCAAACGCCATGGCCGAATCGACGCACTCGTGAACAACGCCGGCGGTCAGTACCCCGCACCGCTGGCGACCATCAGCGCAAAAGGCTGGGATGCGGTCGTGCGCGACAACCTCACCGGCGGCTTCCTGATGGCGCGCGAGTGCGTGACGCAGTGGATGGGTGACCATGGCGGCGCGATCGTCAACATCATTGCCGCCATTTGGGGCGGCATGCCCGGCATGGGACACTCGGGCGCGGCGCGCGCCGGCATGCTCAATTTCACCGAGACGGCGGCGCTCGAGTGGGCTCCAGTCCGTGTCAACGCGGTCGCGCCCGGCTGGATCGCGTCGAGCGGCACGGACCGGTACGCGCCCGAGATGCGCGCCACCATACGCGCCATGTCGAAGCTGGTGCCCTTGCAGTGCCTTGGCACCGAAAGCGAAGTCGCCGCGGCGATCGTGTTCCTGCTCTCCGCCGCCGCGGCCTTCGTCTCGGGCGCGTGCCTGCGCGTCGACGGCGCCGCGCCAAACGCGAAGCGTATCTGGCCCGAGGTCGGTACCGGCGGCAGTACCGAGGCGTTCAACGGCTTTCGCCTCGCGGCCACGCCGAAAGTTCTGCAAGGTTGACGATGCCGACGCTTGACCTGCAGCTCGATACCGGCAATGAGACTTACGCGGCAAACCGCGCGCACGCGCTCGGCCTGGTCGAGGCGTGGCGCGCGATCGAGGCCCGCACGCGTGCCGCGAGCGGACGCGCACAGGCGCTGTTCGACAAGCGCAACCAGTTGCTGCCGCGCGAGCGCGTCGCGCGCCTGCTCGACCCGGGCGTGCCCTTCCTCGAACTGTCCACGCTCGCCGGCTGGATGCAGGACGTGGCGGATGCCGACAAATCCATCCCCGGCGGCGGCGTGGTCACCGGCATCGGCGTGATCAGCGGCACGCGCGTGATGCTGGTCGCCGACGACGCCGGCATCGACGCGGGTGCGCTGCAAGCCAAGGGCCTTGAGAAGCTGCAACGCGCGCAGGCCATCGCCCTCGAGAACCGCCTGCCCTTCGTGCATCTCGTCGAGTCGGCCGGCGCGAACCTGCTGAACTACAAGGTTGAGCAGTTCGTTCACGGCGGTAGCGCGTTCTGGATGCTGGCCAGGCTCTCGGCCGCCGGCCTGCCGGTGATCTCGGTAGTGCACGGCTCGTCGACAGCAGGCGGCGCGTACATGACTGGCCTGGCTGACCACGTGATCATGGTGCGGGGTCGCGCGCGGGCGTTCCTCGCAGGCCCGCCTCTGCTCAAGGCAGCAACCGGCGAGATCGCGACCGGCGAGGCGCTCGGCGGCGCCGAGATGCACGCCTCGGTGTCCGGGTTGGCCGAGTACGTCGCCGATGACGACGCGCACGCGCTCGGCACCGCCCGCGAGCTGATCGCGTCGCTTGGCTGGAAACCCGATGCGCACTGGCCTGATGGCCCGGCGCCGAAGTTCGACGCCGACGGGCTGCTCGGCCTGTTCGGCCATGACATGAAGCGCCCGGTCGAGATGCGCCACGTGATTGCACGCATCGTCGACGGCTCGGACTTCCTCGAGTTCAAGCCAGACTTCGGTCCGGCAACTGTCTGCGGCTTTGCCCAAATTGTCGGCTTTCGCGTCGGCATCGTCACGAACAACGGCCCGCTCGACCCGGCCGGCAGCAACAAAGTCACGCACTTCATCCACACCTGCTGCCAGACCGGGACGCCCATCGTGTACCTGCAGAACACGACCGGCTTCATCGTCGGCACCGAGGCCGAGCGCGCCGGCATGATCAAGCATGGCTCCAAGCAGATCCAAGCGCTGTCGAACGCGACGGTGCCGCAGATCACGATCTACTGCGGCGCGTCGTTCGGCGCCGGCAACTACGGTATGTGCGGGCGCGGCTTTCATCCTCGCTTCGCGTTCAGCTGGCCGAATGCGCGCACCGCGGTGATGGGTCCGCAGCAGGCCGCCGGCACGATGGAGATCGTGATGCGCGAGGGCGCGGCGCGCAAGGGTGTGCTGGTCGACGAAGCCCAGCTCGCGGCGCTCGCGGCCAAGATCGTCGCGACCTTCGAGCGCCAGATGCACGCGTTCTACACCTCGGGTCTGCTGCTCGACGACGGCATCATCGACCCGCGCGACACGCGCCGGGTGCTCGCACTGACGCTCGCGCTGTGTGAGGAATCGGCGCAACGCACATTACATCCAATGCAGTTCGGCGTTGCCCGCGCCTGATTCCCAAGACAGTCAGAGTAGGAATGACAGTCACCCATCACCCCCTCCACAGATCCGTACGTGCGGAGCTACCGCATACGCTCCTGCCTTGGGTCGTGACGATCAGACGCTGGCTGGGGTATGGGTGGCAGATGTTAGGGGTCGGAATCCAGTGCGCCATCAATCGATACATTCGACGCCACGTCGGGCCTCGGTTCTGACTGCGGCGGCACAGCGTGCGATGCCACAGCCCAACCACCTGGTGACGGAATGCCCTCAGCCGCGCGCCGTTGCACGGCACGCCGAAGTACCGGCCATGCCCAGCCACCACCGCGCGCAGGTACTGGCCCTGCTGCAGGATGGGGTGATGCATGCGCCGTCTGAGTTCGAGCTTGACAGCCTGGAGCTTGGCTCGAAGGCGTTTGGCACTCGTGAGCCGCAGGACCATGAAGTATTACGCGGCTCGATACCCGGCCCGCGCGTGCCCCTGTCAACGCTTCGCCCACACCCTTACGGATGTGCACGCATGACTCGGGGTCGCCGCAGCTGGCTAAGCCTTCAACGTATGACTCTTCCATTCACAACATCTCGCCGGCTTTGACCGGCGCACAGGAGACACGCGATGCAATTCACCCACGAACACGAAGAGATCAAGCGCACGCTGAAGCGCTTCATCGATGACGAGATCAACCCGCACGTTGACGAGTGGGAAGCGGCCGAGGCCTTCCCCGCGCACGAGGTCTTCAAGAAGCTCGGTGATCTTGGATTGCTCGGCCTGACCAAGCCGACCGATTACGGCGGCATGGCACTCGACTATTCATACTCGGTCGCGATGGCCGAGACCCTGGGCCACTGCGATTGCGGCGCGATCCCGATGGCGGTCGGTGTGCAGACCGACATGGCCACGCCCGCGCTCGCGCGCTTCGGCACCGACGCGCTGCGCCGCGAGTTCCTCGCGCCGGCAATCAGTGGACATGCGGTGGGCTGCATCGGTGTGTCGGAGCCCGGTGCCGGCTCAGACGTGGCGAGCATCAAGACGACGGCGAAGAAGGATGGTGGCGACTACGTCATCAACGGCGGCAAGATGTGGATCACCAACAGCCTGCAGGCCGACTGGATGTGCGTGCTGGCGAACACGTCCGAGGGCGCAGCACACAAGAACAAGAGCCTGATCATGGTGCCGATGAACTCGCCCGGCGTCGAGCGCGCAAAGAAGATCCGCAAGATCGGCATGATGGCGAGCGACACCGGGCTGATTCATTTCGACAGCGTGCGCGTGCCGCAGCGCAACCTCGTCGGCCAAGAAGGCATGGGCTTCACCTACCAGATGATGCAATTCCAGGAGGAGCGCCTGTGGGCCGCGGCGAACGCGATCCAGGGCCTGACAAGCTGCATCGAAGAGACTATCGTGTACACGCGCGAGCGTCAGATCTTCGGCCGCAGTGTGCTCGACAACCAGGTCGTGCATTTCAGACTGGCCGAGCTGAAGACCGAGATCGAATCGCTGCGCGCGCTCGTCTACATGGCAACCGAAAAATACATCGCCGGTCAGGACGTAACCGAGTGGGCATCGATGGCCAAGCTCAAGTCCAGCCGGCTGTTGCGCACCGTGCCCGACGGCTGCATGCAGTATTGGGGCGGCATGGGCTACACCTGGGACAACCGCGTGTCACGAATGTATCGCGACGGGCGTCTTGCGTCGATAGCGGGTGGCGCGGACGAGGTGATGCTGGGCATCATCAGCAAGTGCATGCACACCTTGCCTGGCAAGCGTTGAGGATAGGCGCGTGATTCGCATCGAGACACGCGGCGCATTCGTTCATGCAACGCTCGACGCCCCGACGACGCGCAACGCGCTGACGGATGCGATGGTCGTGGGCCTGGGTGACGCCTGTCGCTTAGCCGAGTCCACGCCTTCGGTGCGTGCGCTCGTGATCCGTGGCGCGGGCAAAACCTTCTGCGCCGGCGGCGACTTCAGTGGCTTTCTCAGCGCGATGGCCACAGCCGCGCCGACCGACGGCATCGATCCGATCGCCACCGGCAACCGCCGCTTCGGCGCGCTACTCGAGCAACTGCGCGCGCTACGCGTGGCGACCGTCGCCGTCGTCGAGGGTGCAGCCATGGGCGGCGGCTGCGGGCTCGCAGCCTGCTGCGATATCGTGCTGACCACCAGCGACGCGAAGTTCGCAATGCCCGAAGTCACGCTCGGCCTGCCACCTGCGCAGATCGCACCGTTTGTCGCGGCGCGTATCGGCGAGCGCGCAGCGTTGCGACTGATGCTCACCGGGCGGCGCATCGATGCAGCGCAGGCGTTGGCGTGCGGACTGGTTGACGACGTGGCCGCCGTCGATGCACTCGATGCGCGTGTGAACGCGTTGTTTGTCCAACTCGGTCGTGCCGAACCCAATGCACTGCGCGCCACCAAGGCCATCCTGCAACGCCAGCGCACCGCGTTGCTGACTGAGACGCTTGACTTCGCCTCGCTCGCGTTCGCTGCATCGCTGCGCAGCGGCACGGCGAGCGAAGGCTTGAGCGCGTTCGCGGCGAAGCGTGCTGCGAGCTGGGTCACGCCATGACCGCATTCGATTCGGTACTGATCGCGAACCGCGGCGAGATCGTCACGCGCGTCGCCCGCACCGCGCGCGCTCTGGGCTTAAAGACCATCGCCATCGCGTCCGAGGCAGACCGCGCCGCGCCGCACACGCTGGCCTGCGACATCGTCGTGCCTATCTGCGGCGAGCGCCCCGCGGACTCCTATCTGCGCATCGACAAGGTTCTAGCAGCCGCACGCGTGAGTGGCGCGCGCGCCATCCACCCCGGCTACGGCTTCCTGTCCGAGAACGCCACGTTCGCTCAGGCCGTTGTCGACGCGGGCCTCGCGTGGATCGGACCGCCACCGGCCGCGATGATCGCGATGGCCGACAAGGCGCGCGCGAAGCAGCGCATGGCCGCGGCCGGCGTGCCCGTGCTGCCCGGCTACGACGGTGAGGATCAAGCGCACGAAACACTGCGCGCGCAGGCCCTGCGCGTCGGCGCACCGCTGATGATCAAGGCGACAGCTGGAGGCGGCGGCCGCGGGATGCGGCTCGTCACCGATATCGCGCAGCTCGACACCGCGCTGGCCGGCGCCGCAGCCGAAGCGCAGGCCGCGTTCGGCGAATCGCGCCTGCTGATCGAGCGCGCGCTTCTGGCACCGCGCCACGTCGAGATCCAGGTCTTCGCCGACACGCACGGCAACGTGATCCACCTCGGCGAGCGCGATTGCTCGGTGCAGCGACGCCATCAGAAGATCATCGAGGAAGCGCCCTCGCCTGCAGTCCCGCCGGCGCTGCGGCGACGCATGGGCGAGGTCGCGGTCGCCGTCGCGCGCGAGGTCGGCTATGTCGGCGCCGGCACCGTCGAGTTCCTGCTCGACGGCGATGGCGCATTTTGGCTCATGGAGATGAACACGCGATTGCAGGTCGAGCACCCGTTGACCGAGTTGCTCGTCGGCGTCGACCTCGTCGAATGGCAGCTGCGGGTCGCTGCGGGCGAGACATTGCCGCTCACGCAGGACGAGGTGCTCGCGCGGTACGAGCGCAACGGTCATGCGATCGAGGTGCGCCTTTGCGCCGAAGACCCCGCGCACGACTACCTGCCGCAGTCAGGCACCGTGCGCCACTGGCAGCCCCCGCGCAGCGTGCGCTGCGACCATGCGCTCGCGAGCGGCTGCGTGGTGAGCCCGTTCTACGACTCGATGCTGGCCAAGCTCATCGCACACGCGCCGAATCGACATGCCGCGATCCACCAGCTCGCTGACGCGCTCGACCGCACCGTCTGTCTTGGGCTAACGACGAACCGCGGCTTTCTGGCGCGCGTGCTACGGCACCCGGTATTTGCCGGCGATGGCGTGACGACCGCGTTTCTGGCCAAACACTTTCGTGACAACGCCGCCCGCGCCAGCAATGCCCCCAGTAGCCTGCGCGCACTGATCGCCGCGGCGAACGCGATGCTCGCACCCGCGGCGCCTCCGGCCTTGTGGGCTGGCTGGACCTCGTCGAACCGCGTAGCGACCACGTCCCCGCTGCGCATCGACGAGCGTGTCGAAGCCTGGACGCTTTCTGGAACTCCCGCGTTGTTCACGGCGCGCTGCGGCGATTCGTCGCACCGCATCGCCGGACTCGCGCGCGACAGTCGCTCAACGGTGCATGCGGTCGTCGACGGCCGGCCGGTATCGGCACGCGCGGTGCACGATGGCAGCCAGGCTTGGTGGCTCGCCGATGGCGTCGAACTCGGCGTGCAAGACATGCGCCTCATCGGCACCGCATCGGCCAGCGCAGCTGCCGCCGGCACATTGCGCGCGCCGATGCACGGCCGCGTGACGCAAGTACTTGTCGAAACTGGCGCGAACGTGCAGGCCGGCGCGCTGCTGATCGTGATGGAGGCAATGAAGATGGAGCATCAGATCGTGGCGCCGTTTGCCGGCAGTGTGGGGGCGCTGCACGCGCGCATCGGCGATCAGGTCGGTGCGCGACAAGTGCTGATCGAGATCGCTGCATGACGTTGACTCCCGAACATGAATCGTTCCGCGACAGCGTGCGCGCGTTCGTTGCGGCCGAGATCGCACCGCATGTAAACGCGTGGGATGAGGCCAACAGCTTTCCGCGCGCGCTGTATCGGCGCGCCGCGCACATCGGGCTGCTCGCCCTGGGCTACCCCGAGGCCTACGGCGGCACGCCGGCCGACACTTGGTTTCGCCTGATCGCGACCGAAGAGATCGCGCGCGCCGGCAGCGGCGGGCTGATGGCGAGCCTGTTCTCGCACAACATCGGTCTGCCGCCAATCGTCGCGCACGGCAGCGAGGCGCTGAAGCGGCGTGTGATCCCGCCCGTGCTCGCTGGCGAGAAGATCGCCGCGCTCGCGATCACCGAGCCGTCGGGCGGCTCTGACGTGGCGGGGCTGCGCTGCACCGCCCGGCGCGACGACGACCACTGGGTCATCGCCGGCGACAAGACCTTCATCACTTCGGGCATGCGCGCCGACTGGATCACGCTCGCCGTGCGAACCGGCGGCAAGGGTGCGGCCGGCATCTCGCTGATCGCCATCCCCGGCGACACCGCGGGGCTGACGCGCACGCCGCTGGCGAAGATGGGATGGTGGTGCAGCGACACCGCGCAGCTTCACTTCGAAAACTGCCGCGTTCCCGCCGATCACTTGATCGGCATTGAAGACGCCGGCTTTCGCATGATCATGGAGAACTTCAACGGCGAGCGGCTACTGATGTCAGCAGGCGCACTCGCGTTCGCGCAAGTCTGCTTCGACGAGGCGCTGGACTGGGCGCGCCAGCGCCAGACCTTCGGCGCACCGCTCGTCGAGCATCAGGTCACCCGCCACAAGCTGATGGACATGCGCATGCGGCTGGCCAGCACGCAGGCGTGGCTGCACGAGATGGTCGCGCGGCTGGAGGCCGAAGACACCGGCGCCGAGTGGGTCGCGCAGCTCTGCCTGTTGAAGAACCACGCGACGCAGACAATGCAGTGGTGCGCCGACGCCGCTGTGCAGATCCTCGGCGGCATGGGCTACATGCGCGGCACGCGAAGCGAGCGCATCTACCGCGAGGTCAAGGTGATGATGATCGGCGGCGGTGCCGAAGAGATCATGAAGGAACTCGCCGCGCGCCAGTTGGGACTATGAACTCGCCCGCGTTTGAGCCCGAATTCGTCGCCCGCGTTAAGACGATGTTCGAGGAGCGCATCCCGTTCAACCGTGTGATCGGCCTGCGCATCGCCTCGCTGACCGCCGAGGGCGTCTCGGCGCAGATTGCGATGCGCCCCGAACTGATCGGCCACTTCACGCACCAGCGCCTGCACGGCGGCGTGATCAGCGCTACGCTCGATGCGATGGCCGGCCTGGCAGTGATGGCGGCGATCGGAGCGCGCCACCTGGACGAGACCATCGACACGCGCCTCGCCCGCTTCAGCAAGCTCGGCACCATCGACCTGCGCATCGACTACCTGCGGCCCGCGACCGGCCCGCACTTCAGTGCAAGCGCCCAGGTGCTGCGACTGGGCAGCCGGCTCGCCTTCACGCGCATGGAGTTCATGGACGCGAAAGGCACATTGCTCGCGACCGGTGCGGCGGCGTACATCGTCGCCTGAGCGCGGTACGCGGCGCAGCCGTAAGGCCGTACTACGGCTTGAAGTACTCAGACACAACCTTCCAGCGCGAATCCTGCAATTGCGACAGGCGCGACACATCGCTGCCCAGTCGCTTGGTCGACGTGAAGATCGCCGGTGCGCTGCCGAACATGTCGGGCGCGAAGATCATCGTGTCCATCGCCTTGATGAAGCTGTCGGTGCTCAGCGCCGGACCGGCCTTCGCGGCGCCGGCGGCGAACGCGTCGATTGCACCGTAGCCGTACACCGAGAACACGGTCGGGTCTTCGTTGAACTTGGTTTTGTACTTGTTGGCCCAAAAGCTCACCGCCTTGCTCGCGTCGTCGAGATAGGGGTTGGCTACCGTCATCGTTGCATACAGGCCGTCCATCGACTTACCACCGAGCTTGTGGATCAGGTCGGTGTAGCTCGCGCTCGAGCCGAGGAAGTTCGGGTTGAAGCCGGTCTTTCGGCTCTCGGCAATCGCGCCTATGGTTTCGCGAATGATGGTGCCGAGCACGACGAAGTCGCAACCCGCCGCCTTCATGCGCGCCACCTGAGACGAGAAGTCGGTCGCGCCGCGCTTGTAGCTCGTCTTCTCGACAAACTCCATGCCCATCGTCTTTAGCCCGGCCTCGGCGCCGCGCACGACCTCGAGGCCGAACTCATCGTCCTGGTACATCGTGCAGACCTTCTTAGCGCTCTTCTCCTTCACGAGCTTCGGGATAGCGCCGCGCATCTGGTCGTAGTAGGTCGCCGCGAACGAGTACTTGAGCCGGTTGAACGGCTCGTACATCTCGCGCGCCGCGGTGATCGGGTAGAAGTTGATCACATTCTTCTCGAACTGCACCGGCATCGCCGCGTTGTTCTGCGCCGTGCCGATGTGGCCGACCATGATGAAGATCTTGTCCTGGTTCACCAGCTTCTGGGCCGCGAGCACGGCTTTCTTCGGATCGTAGGCCGAGTCCTCGACGATCAGCCTGAGCGTGCGGCCGTTGATGCCGCCCTGTTCGTTGATCTCGTCGACGCGCAGCAGCATCCCGTTGCGCACCTGCTTGCCGAAGCCGGCAATCGGACCCGACAGGTCCTGGATCGAGCCAACGACAATCTCGTTCTTGCTGACGCCTTGTGGCGTCGTCTTCGATTGCGCGAGCGCCGACACCGCCGCGAGCGCGAGGCTCGTGGTCATCAAGGTCCTCATGAGCGTTTTCATCTCTTGTCTCCTGTTTGAACGAAGTCTCAGCGATACATCGTGTCGATCTGGCCGGCGTACTTCTTTTCGACGAGTTTTCGTTTGAGCTTCATCGTCGGAGTGAGTTCATCGTCCTCGGCGCTAAGCTGCGTGTCGAGCAGCCAGAATCTCTTGATCTGCTCGACGCGGGCAAACTTCTTGTTGACGCGGTCGAGCTCGCCCTGGATCAGCGCCTGCACGTCCGCGGCCTTGGTCAGGCTCGCGTAGCTGCTGAACGGGATGTTGCGGTCCTGCGCGTACTTCTCCACATTCTCCTGGTCGATCATCACGATCACGACCAGGTAGGCGCGCTTGTCGCCGACCACGACCGCATCGGTGATGTAGGGCGAGAACTTCAGGTCATTCTCGAGCTCGCTGGGCGTGATGTTCTTGCCGCCGGCCGTGATGATGATGTCCTTCATACGGTCGATGATGCGAAAGTAACCTTCGTCGTCGGCCAGGCCCACATCACCGATGCGGTCGTGGTCGGCGACAAGCGCGCCTACCTGGTCGTGATCGTGATGATCGACCAGGAGAATGT
>JANYBE010000646.1 GCA_025360945.1 Rhizobacter sp.
CTCCGGGTTCTTGTAGTACTCCTTGAAGAGGCCCGGCGACCGGATGAGGAGTTCGCGCTGCGGCGTGAACATGAGTTCCACGCCCGGCACGGCCGGTCCGACGGTGTCGGACTTCACTTGGCCGTTGGGCTGGATGCACACGAATACCGAGGTTTCAGTCGACCCGTAGAGCTGCTTCAGGTTGATGCCGATCGAGCGGTAGAACGTGAACAGATCCGGCCCGATCGCCTCGCCCGCCGTGTACGCGACGCGCACGCGCGAGAAGCCCAGCGTGTTGCGCAGCGGGCCATAGATCATCACGTTGCCGAGTGCGTAGCGCAACCGGTCGACGAGCGACACCGGCTTGCCGTCCATCATCTGCGGGCCGACACGTCGCGCCAGCGCCATGTAGTGCTCGAACAGCCACTTCTTCACGCGACCCGCGTCTTCCATGCGAATCATCACCGTCGTCAGCAGGCCTTCGAAGATGCGCGGCGGCGCGAAGTAATAGGTCGGCCCGATCTCGTTCAGGTCGATGCTTACGGTGCTGGCTGACTCGGGGCAGTTGACCACGTAGCCGCACGCCAGCCACTGCGCGTACGAGAAAATGTTCTGCCCGACCCAGGCCGGCGGCAGATAGGCCAGCACTTCCTCGGCATTCGTCAGCTTGTCAAACGCCGCACCGGCCTGCGCGCGGTCGACCAGGCTTGCGTGGGTGTGCACCACACCTTTCGGATGACCGGTCGTGCCCGAGGTGAAGAACATTGCGGCCACGTCGGTCGGCTGGGTCTGCGCGACCGCCTCGTCGAACCGTGTCGGGTACAGTTCGTTGAGCGCGTGGCCGTCGTGAATCAGCGCGTCGAGCGGCGCCAGCCCGGGCTCGTCGTAGTTGCGCAGGCCACGCGGGTCGTCGAACCAGATACGTGCGATGGCAGGACACTGCGCGCGCACCTCGACCAGCTTGTCGACCTGCTCCTGATCCTCGACGATCGCGAACGCGACCTCGGCGTTGGTGATCGGGAACACGAACTCGGCGGCCGCGGCGTCCTGGTATAGCGGCACCGGAATCGCGCCAAGTGATTGCGCCGCGAGCATGGCCGCGTACAGGCGCGGCCGGTTCTCGCCGATCACCACGATGTGCTGGTCGCGCTGCAGCCCGGCCTGCGCGAGGCCGCCGGCGATGTCGCGCACCAGCGCCGCCAGCGCGCTCCACGTCAGCGTCTGCCAAATGCCGAACTCCTTCTCGCGCAATGCCGCGGCGCCAGGCCGTTCGGCGGCGTGGCTCAACAGCAGGCGGGGGAAGGTCGTCGGTGTCACGCAGGTGTCTCGCTCGGCGTCGTTCAATCGTGAATGTAAAATCAAGTTTGACGCCAATCTGTCGTTCTGACGACAATCCTAGGGACACCCCCCTCGGGTGTATCCCTTGATGAAACCCGTCGCCACCACAGCCCAGGCGCTCCAGCGTCGCGCCCGTGTGCCCACACCGCGTGAGCTCGACGACATCCCGTGGCTGCAAACGCTGGATGCCCAAGAGCGCGCGGTGGCGGCCGCCGATGTGAGGGTCGTGCAGGTTGCGGCCGGCGAGTTGCTATGCCGGGTCGGCCGCCCGGCGACCTACTGGTTCGGCGTCATCGACGGCTTGTTGAAGATGAGCAACGACACCGAGATGGGCGTGCCCATCACTTTCACCGGCGTGCCGCCGGGCGGCTGGTTCGGCGAGGGCACCGTAATCAAGCGCGAGGTCTATCGCTACAACATCCAGGCGCTGCGCAAGAGTGTCGTCGCGGGGCTCGACGTCGACACCTTTCATTGGCTGCTCGAGCGCAGTATTCCGTTCAACCACTTCATCACGCAGCAGCTCAACGAGCGGCTGGGGCAGTTTATCGCCGCGCGCGAAATCGATCGCATGACCGACGCCGACGCGCGCGTGGCGCGCAGTCTCGCGGCCTTGTTCCACCCCGTGCTCTACCCCGGCGTGGGCACGCTGCTACGCATCACACAGCAGGAGCTGGGCTACCTCGTGGGCTTGTCACGCCAGCGCGTCAATGAGGCATTGCGCGCCTTGCAGGCGCGCGACTGCATCCGGATCGAATACGGCGGGGTGCGGGTCATCGACATCCACGCGCTGCGCGGTGTGCCTCGATGAGTCGTGGTGCACGACCGCTGGGCACGCGGCTCCTTCGACTTGGGGGGAACCGGTATCGCAACCCCCCGCGCGGTGCGCGCCGCGCGTAGACTTCGCCTCATGATCAACCGGCGGCAATGAGGCGAATGGATCCAGCCGTATTGCGTATCTCCGGCGACCTGGCGGCAGCATGAGTGAAATCCGCGCGCTCCTCGTGACGGACGTGGTCGACAGCACCCGGCTCTCTGAACGACTTGGCGATGCTGCCATGGCTGCGGCGTGGGAAGCGCATGACCGGGTCGCCCGGCAGTTGCTGCCCGTGTGGCGCGGCCGCGAGATCGACAAGACAGACGGCATGCTGCTGATGTTCGACGCGGCCGCCGACGCGGTGGGCTACGCGCTGGCCTATCACCGCGCCCTCGCCGCGCTGCCGGTGGTGCTCCCGGCCCGCGCGGGCTTGCATGTCGGGCCGGTGCTGCTGCGCGAGAACAGTCCCGAAGACATCGCGCGCGGCGCCAAACCGCTGGAGGTCGACGGGCTTGCCAAGCCGACCGCTGCACGCGTGATGTCGCTTGCCCGGGCGGGGCAAACGCTGCTGACCGCGGCGGCGCGGGATGACCTGGGCAGGACGGAGCTGAGGGTTCAGTCGCACGGCCACTGGATGATCAAAGGCGTTGCGGACCCGCTCGAAATATTCGATGTGGTGTCGCCCGGCACACGCCCCATACCGCCGACAGACGGCGACAAGGTCTTTCGCGTCGTGCGTGCCGGTGACTGGTGGATGCCGGCCAAGGAGATCCCGAACAACCTGCCTCAGCAGGGCTCGTCGTTCGTGGGCCGCGAGCGCGAACTCGACGACATCAAGCGCATGCTGCCCAGCGTCAGGCTGCTGACCTTGCTCGGCATGGGCGGTCTCGGCAAGACCAGGCTGTCGCTCGAGGTCGCGGCCGAGGTGATGCACGAGTACCCGGACGGTGTGTGGTTCCTCGACTTGGCGCCCATTCGTGATTCCGCGTTGGTCGTGAACCTCGCGGCCCAGGCCCTGGATGTGCGCGAGGAGCCCGACCGGTCGCTCGTGCAGACGCTGTGCACGCATCTCAAGTCGCGTCGGGTACTACTCATCCTGGACAACTGCGAGCACTTGATCGCCGCGTCGGCAGAACTGGCCCACGCGATCGTGCGCGCAACCACACACGTCGGCCTCATCGCATCCAGCCGCCAGCCGTTGCGCGTTCCGGGCGAACGGGCCTATCCCATTCTGCCGCTCCCAGTGCCTAAACACGGCGACGGGGTCGAGGCGCTCCGACGTTCGCCGGCAGTGCGATTGTTCATCGATCGCGCGCAGGCACACAGGCCGAGCTTCGAACTCAACGAGCGCGAGGCACCGGCGGTGGCCGATCTGGTCGCACGACTCGAAGGCATTCCGCTGGCGCTCGAACTGGCCGCCGCACGCGTGCGCGCGCTCTCGGTGGCGGACATCAACACGCGTCTCAAGGACCGCTACAAACTCCTGACCGGCGGCGCCCGTGTTCTGCAGGAGAGACAGCAGACGCTGCGCGCGCTGGTCGACTGGTCGCACGAGTTGCTGAGCGAGGCCGAGCAGACGGTCCTGAGCCGGCTTGGCGTCTTCGCTGGCGGGTTCGATCTGGCCGCGGCCGAACACGTATGCGGTGCGGACCCGCTGACGAACGGCGACGTGCTGGACCTGCTCGGATCGCTGGTCGAGAAGTCGCTCGTCATGCTGGACGAACGTGAGGAAGGCACGCGCTATCGAATGCTGGAGACGATCCGCGACTACGCGCGTGAAAAGTTGGAGCTCGGAGGCGGGGCGCCGTCGGCGGGGGCCCGCCATTGCGAGTATTTCTTCAGCATGGCCAAGCGGGCCAACCAGGGCTTGAGCGGCCCAGAGCAGGCGGACTGGATCTGGCGGCTCGAAACCGAACTCGACAACGTGCGGGGCGCGATGGCTCTCGCGCTGGCAGGTGGTGTCGACCCGTTGATCGCGGTCAAGCTGACGGTGGCCCTGCTGGGCTTCTGGATGCTTCGTGGGTACGCCACCGAGGGCCGCGGCGCGGTGCGCGCTGCGTTAGCTATGCCGGCGATCCGGGCATCGGATATCGCGCATGCCCACGCGCTGTACGTGGGCGCTGCCCTGGCCGAAGGCCAGAGCGACTACGTCCAAGCGCGTGAGATGCTCGAAACCTGTCTGACGCTGCGGCGCGGGTTGGGAAGTCGGGTTGACGTCGCCGCGACCCTGTCGACTCTGTCGGTGGCTCGGCTGCAGGCGGGCGATGTGGCCGGTGCGGCTGCGGGCGAGCAAGAGGCGCTTCGGATCTTCCGCGAGCTCGGAGACCGTGTGGGCGAGGTCATTGGCCTGCTGCATCTCGGCCAGATCGGGCTGTACCTCGAAGATGAGGTGCAGGCCAACTCGCATCTGGAGAAGTGCTTGGCCCTGGCGCGCGAGATCAAGCACCAGGAGGTCGAGGGTGAGTGCGAGCTCGTCCTGGGCGAAACAGCGTTCGAATTCGGCGATCGGGAGCAGGCCTGTCTGCGGTTCAAGCGTTCACTGACGGTATGCCGCGACGCCGGCGACAAGCGCGGCGAGGCGAACGCGTTGTGGTGGCTGGGCAAGGCCGATCTTCGGGCCGGCGACGTGGCTTCGGCCAAGGTGCGGCTGGCCGACGCGCTGCAGGCCTTTCGAGCTTCTGAAATGTGGGAAGAACTGCTCGGCAATCTGGAAGACCACGCGGCGCTCGCTCGTATCGATGGCAGGGTCGAGATCGCCGTGCGACTCGCGGCGGCGACATCGCTGTCGCGCGACAGACTGCGCTTGGCGCGGCCCCCGCGCGGCGAACGCCACTGGCAGGGCCAACTTGAGGCCATGCGCAAATCCATGTCCGCCAGCGACTTCGACTCGGCATGGGGTGAAGGGCGCGAGTGGCCAATCGATCACGCGATTCGTGCGGTCCTGACCGAGCAGCAAGACCAAGTCGCCGCGTGAGCGCCCCGTGGTGGTCGATGCAGGTAGGCCCGCAGGCTGAACCCGTGCTTGCGGTGCCTTACCTCAGATAGATGTGTTTCGCATCAGCTGCGGCGCCGGCGACGTGCAAGGAAGCCGACCATGCCCAGGCCCGCAAGCAGCATGACATAGGTCGAGGGCTCGGGCACGAGCGTAATCGTCAGTCCATGGCCGGGCGCCGTTACCGAAGATCCGCAATCCGAACCGGGGATGAAAGCGCACCCAGGACTATCGTGCGGACCCGACATGTAGCTCAGCAGCACGGAACTGCCACTGAACAGCAGGTTGAAGTACTCGTTGCTCGGCAGCGTCGTCGACTGCACTGACCCAATGAAGCTCGTATTGAGCCCCGAGACTTCGCCACTCGAATTGAACGTCACCCCCAGGATTGCGCCTGTCAGGTAAGCGGAAAAATCGAGCGCCTCATTGCCCAGGCCAGAAAATGTCACGATCGCACTGTCAAGCGTGGCGCCAGGGCAGGTGACGGTGCTGTTCGCGACCGGCGATACGAGACAAGCGGCAGGTACCTCGAAGAAGATGCTGCCCGACCACTCCAGGCCGGCCAGTGCCCCGCCGAAGTTCGGATCAAAAACGCCGTGGTAGACCGCCGCCTGAGTCGAGCCGACGGCGCCAAACGACGCGGCCAGAAAAACCGCGACTCCGGCAAACGTCGCCCGCATACGTGAAATGAACATGTCGGCCACCCTGATTGATTGAATAGTTTCAAAAGTCGCGGAGATGCTCGACCTCTGGCCGAGGAGCAACCGTAGGTAAGAAATTACCGGAACTTGTTCACGTTGATTTTAGAGACGTGATGCCGGTTCGTGTGCTATCCAGACTCCCCCTGTTCAGGGGGGGGCTGCGCGTCGTCGGCGCGGCGCTATCCTTCGGGCGGCAGTGCTGCAATCAAGCGTTGCGCACGCCCGACGCCACGTGTCCGGCCGGCACATGAGCCGCGGCCGAATCGACGTGGCCGGTCTGGTCGTCGAAGAAGAAGTCGGGCTCGAACTCGCGCAGAAACTCGCCCTTGGGCAGTCCGCCGAGGAACATCGCCTCGTCGACCTCGATGTTCCAGTCCATCAGCGTGCGGATCGCGCGCTCGTGTGCCGGCGCGCTGCGCGCGGTGACGAGCGCGGTGCGGATGCGCATGCCTTTTGCGGGTTCGTGCTGCAAGCGCTGCAAGGCCAGCAGCAGTGGCTTGAACGGGCCCGCAGCCAAAGGCGTCTCGGCTTGGTCGCGCTCGTGCGACTGGAAGGCGTCCAGCCCGCGCTGCTGGAATACGCGCTCGGCTTCGTCCGAGAACAGCACCGCGTCCCCGTCAAACGCGATCCGCACCTCGTTCGGGTGTGCGCTCGAGGCGCGCGCCGAGTTTGGGTAGACGCGCGCCGCCGGCACACCGGCGCCGAGCGCCGAGCGCACATCGGCCTCGTTGGTCGACAGAAACAGGTGGGCGTTCAGCGGCTTCAGGTAGCGCCAGGGCGATTCGCCGCGCGTGAACACGCCTCGCTGGATCGGCAGCCCGTAATGCTGCGCCGAGCGGAACACGCGCATGCCCGAGACCGGATCGTTGCGCGACAGGATCACCACCTCGACGCGCGGCACAGCCGCGTTGAACGCGAGCAGCTTGTTGACGAGCGAGAATGCCACGCCGGGCTTGGCCGCGTGGTCGAGCCGCTCGAGTTGCAGGCGCATGTAGGCGCGATCGTTGGTAGCCTCGAAGTGCTGGTTTTCTTCTTCGAAGTCGAACAACGCGCGGGACGATATGGCGACGACGAGCTGGCCGTCCAGAGTGATGGGCATGCGGCGAATGATACGAGCGGCCGCGCGCAACAAGCGAGACACAGCCAGCTTTGACGTGCAACGCGCCTGATACCGGCATTGCGCAGAGTTGCGGGATTCGACCTCAACCGGAGCCCGCCATGACGCATTCGTCGCTGCCACGCAGCACCAGTTGCTGCTGCGCCGCTTCACGCCGCCCGGCGCCGCCCGGCCACCCCATTTGCATGCGTCACGGCCGTGGCCCGGCGCCGAGGGCTGGGACGCGATGCCGATGCTGTTGCGCAGCGAAGGCTTCGCCCAAGACCTATTCGATCCACACCCGCTGAGCTTGTGAGCACGCGTCAAAGAAGCCTCCCTGCCTTGTCGCCGTACTGTTGCTGATCGCCGCCTGGAACGCTTCGGCGACCGTTGGCAATGGCCCAAAGCCGCGCGATGCCGAGCCCCGGACAAGCGCGCTGATGCTGGCCGGCCTGGGCGCAGTTGGATTGCTCGCGCGACGTGGGCGTGCGCACTGAACACCGACGCAGCGTGATGTCGGCGCTCGCCGGGCCGCCAGCGGCTTCGCTGCAGACCCGCGCCAACGCTGCTTCGACCCTCGTGGATGCAGTGGGCGCGCACCCGCTGCGCGCTGCTAGCAGCTAGTGGTGCGGGACCGGCGTGCGCGCCGCTGCATCGCGCGCACCTACCTATCGGCAAGCGCCGCGCACGTTCGCCAGTCTGACCGAGCGCGACCTCGCGGACTTCTGCGCGACGTGCTAGCAAGCGGATGTCTCGCGCTATCGCCGAGGACGGCGCTCGAGCACCGTTTGACTCGACCCCCTGTCGCAACCGGCATGGGACCGCGCTGCTCGGAACGGCGTTTGCGGCCACGCTGAGCGCCATCGCCTCAGCGCAGCACGCCGATCTCGATCTGCCGCGCGTGTCGGGGCTCGTGTCGAGGCCCGAATGGAGCGCGTTACTCGCACCTTGAGTCCGGTCAGGCGCGACGCGACGAAACGTGCTGCAAGTCCAGATTGCCGTGGCGGACCGGCCACAGTCTCGCGACCATCAAGCTTAGCCACGGCGTGCGCGAACGCACGGTTGATGCGAGTATCGCGCGGCCGCTTGCGCCTGACGTGGCATTGGTCACGGCCGATGCCCGGGTCGGGGGCTGGGCAGCGCAGAAGTGTGGCGATACAACCGGGGCACCTCACAGGCACCTCGTGCCCGGTCGATCCTTCAAGGAGTTCCCCATGAATGCAATGATTTCCAGCCCGTCACTGACCACCTTCGCATCGACCGTGCTGATCGGGGCCGGCGTGATGCTGTCGGCGTGCGATCACCGGGTCAGCGCGGACCCGGCTCAGGGGCTGTCGGCCGCGCTGCCGATGTCGACGCTGGCGGCGATGGGCCCGGTGTACTTCGGCGACATCATGTCTTTCGGCGAGAACCCCATCAGCGAGTCGCTCCTGCTCGTCGCGGTCAACAAGCCGTAATCGCCTACTGCATGAACCCGATCGCGCCGCGCTTCGCGCGGGGATCGGGCAGGTCGCGCGTCCGCACGTGATCGCGGTGATCGAGTTTGGCGTTGCCGAAGCCGGTCATCCAGGCGCGGCGCATCTCGCGCGGCGCCATCTCGCCCATCGCATCGAGCACATCCCCGCGCGGCTCGGTCTCGAAACGTTCGCCCCAGCCGTGCTCGGCGCGGATGCCGCGGTAAAGCCGGGCGGCGATGCGGCGTGCGGCCTCGCGGTCCGGGGCCTGCACTTCGTAGACATTCATGCGATTCATGATCGGATCGGGGATTGCGCGGCCGTCGTTCGCGGTTGCGACCCAGATCACCTGGCTCGCGTCGATAGGCACCTCGGCGAACTCGTCGGTGAA
>JANYBE010000669.1 GCA_025360945.1 Rhizobacter sp.
TCGTCGAGATCTTCGATGAAGAGGCGACGAAGCTCAGCGGCGTCGAGTTCCTGGCGCAGGGAACCATCTATCCGGACGTGATCGAGTCGGCCGGTGTCGCCGACATTGTGGTGGCTCTTGATCGTGACCGCTTTCTTCGTCTTCGCGCCACCGCTCTCGATCACGTCCGGGTAGATCGTGCCCTGCGCCAGCCACTTGGCGTTGCTGAGCTTCTTCGCCTCGGCCTGGAACACCTCGACAAATTCGCGGCCGATGATCTTGCGCTTGGCTTCCGGGTCGGTCACGCCGGTCAGGTGGTTAAGGAACTGCGCGCTCGCATCCACCGCGATCACCTTCGCGTGCAGGCGGCCGGCGAACATCTCCATCACCATCGCGCCTTCGTTCATGCGCAGCAGGCCGTGGTCGACGAACACGCAGTGGAGCTGGTCGCCGATCGCGCGGTGGATCAGCGCCGCGGCCACGCTCGAATCGACGCCGCCCGACAGGCCGAGGATCACCTCGTCGCTGCCGACCTGCTGGCGAATGCGCGCAACGGCCTCTTCGATGTAGTTGGTCATCACCCAGTCGGGCCTGGCCTGGGCGATGTCGAGCACGAATCGATTCAGCAGCGTGCGCCCCTGCACCGTGTGCGTCACCTCGGGGTGGAACTGCACGCCGTAGTAGCCGCGCGCCTCGTCCGCCATGCCTGCGATCGGGCAGCTCGGGGTGCTGGCCATCAGCTTGAAGCCCGGTGGCAGCGCGGTGACCTTGTCGCCGTGGCTCATCCAGGCCTTGAGCATGCCGTGACCTTCGGCGGTGGCGAAATCCTCGATGCCCTGCAAAAGCCTGGTGTGGCCGTGCGCGCGCACCTCGGCGTAACCGAATTCGCGATGGTGCGCTGCCTCGACCTGCCCACCCTGCTGCACCGCCATCGTGAACATGCCGTAGCAGATGCCGAGCACCGGCACGCCCAGATCCCACACGGCCTGCGGCGCGCGCAGCCCGTGCTCTTCGTAGGTGCTCGCGTGGCTACCGGACAGGATGATGCCCTTGGGCGCGAACTCGCGGATGAACGCGTCGCTCACGTCGTTGGGGTGGATCTCGCAGAACACGTGCGCCTCGCGAACGCGGCGCGCGATGAGTTGCGTGACCTGGGAGCCGAAGTCGAGGATCAGGATCTTGTCGTGCATGGTGGGTGTGAAAGGTGTCAGATCGTCGGCCCGGCCACGGTTGCCAGCGTCTGGCGCTTCAGGCGCGCGCGCTTGAAGTGGCGCAGCGCGATCAGCATCGAGGCGGCTTGCAGCAAGGCGCAAAAGTAAAATGGAGCGCCGATGCGCCAGTCGCCGTGCGGTAGGTGCGACACCGCCGCGAGCAGCGGCGCGCCGATCGCCGGCGCGAGCACGGCCATCATGCTGTTGAGCGAACCGACGGCGCCGGCGGTGCGGCCTTGCGTGCCCGGGTCGGCGGCGTTGGAGATGATGCTCTGCATTGCCGCCGACGCGGCGAAGCCCAGTACGTTGATGAAGATCACCGCGTACAGCATCCAGCCTTCCGTGGCCAGGCCCCACAGCACGAAGCACAGGCTCGACGAGACGAGCCCCATGATCGCCAGCCGCTGCGGCGAGAAGCGCTTCAGCAACCGCCCCAGGAACACGCCCTGCACCAGCACCGACATCAGGCCGATCGCGAACAGCGACCAGCCGTTCTGCGTCGGACCCCAGCCGAACTTAAAGGTCGTGTACAGCACCCACGAGGTGTGCGTCATGAACTGCGCCAGGCCGCTCAACGCGATCACCGCGACGAGCGAACCGACGCCCTTCAATTCGGTCAGGCCGCGCAGCGAATTGACCGGGTTGGCTTCGCGCAGCACGAAGGGTTGACGGCGTTCGACCGGCAGCGATTCGGGCAGCACGAAGTAGCCGTACAACCAGTTCACGCAGGCCAGGCCGCCGGCGACGAAGAACGGCAAGTGCAGACTGATGCCGCCCAACAGGCCGCCGATCACCGGCCCGAGGATGAAGCCCATGCCCAGCATGGCGCCGAGCTTGCCGAACGCCTTGGCGCGCTCGGCCGGCGGCGTGATGTCGGCGACATACGCGTTCGCCACTGCGATGTTTGATTGCATCGCGCCGCTGAACAGCCGCACGACCAGCAGCATCCACAGCGCTGTGGCGAGGCCGGTGACGAAAAAGCTCAGCGCCAGGCCGCTGAAACCGATTAGCAGCACCGGGCGACGCCCGTAGCGGTCCGACAGGCGGCCCAAGATGGGCGAGCCGAAGAAGTTGGCGATGCCGAACACGATCGTGACCGCGCCGTACCAAAAGGCCTGCTCGGATTGCGAACTCGTGAAGGTGCCGACCAGCAGCGGCAGGACAGGGATGATCAGGCCGATCGAGATCATGTCGATCAGCACCGTGGCCATGATGAAAGGCATGGCCGCCTTGCGGCCAGTCGTCGTCGCTCGGGTCATTCGCGCCCTATTCCATCCTGTAATTCGGCGCTTCTTTGGTGATCTGCACGTCGTGCACATGGCTCTCGCGCATGCCGGCCGACGAGATCTCGACGAACTCCGCTTTCTCGTGCATGTCGGCCATGCTGGCGCAACCGCAGTAATGCATCGAGGCGCGCAGACCGCCGGCCATTTGGAAAATCACCGCGACGACCGAGCCCTTGTACGGCACCTGACCCTCGATGCCCTCGGGCACGAGCTTGGTCGTGTTCGGGTTGTTGCCGCCATTGTCCTGGAAGTAGCGATCTGCCGAGCCCTGCTGCATCGCGCCGATCGAGCCCATGCCGCGGTAGCTCTTGTAGGTGCGGCCCTGGTACAGGATCGTTTCGCCCGGCGCCTCCTCGGTGCCGGCGAACGCGCCGCCCATCATCACGCTGTCGGCGCCTGCGGCGATGGCCTTGGCCAGGTCGCCCGAGAAGCGCACGCCGCCGTCGGCGATCAGCGGCACGCCGCTGCCCTTGAGCGCCTTGCTCACTTGCTCGATCGCGAAGATCTGCGGCACGCCGACGCCGGTGACGATGCGCGTGGTGCAGATCGAGCCAGGGCCGATGCCGACCTTGACCGCGTCGGCACCGGCGCCGACCAGCGCGCGCGCCGCCGCGCCGGTGGCGATGTTGCCGCCGATCACGTCGATCTGCGGGAAGTGCCGCTTGACCCAGCGCACGCGCTCGATCACGCCGGCGCTGTGCCCGTGCGCGGTGTCCACGACGATCGCATCGACGCCGGCGCGCACCAGCAGCTCGACGCGTTCCTCGGTGCCCTCCCCGACGCCGACCGCGGCACCGACGCGCAGCTTGCCGTGGGCGTCGCGCGCGGCGTTCGGGAAGCTCGTCTGCTTGGTGATGTCCTTCACCGTCATCAGGCCACGCAGCTCGAAGTCGTTGTTGACGACGAGCACGCGTTCCAACTTGTGACGGTGCATCAGCGCCTTGCCGTCGTCGATCGTCGCGCCTTCGCCAACCGTGATCAAGCGCTCGCGCGGCGTCATGATCTCGCTGACGGGTACGTCGAGCCGGTTTTCGAAGCGCAGGTCGCGGTTCGTGACGATGCCGACCACCGTCTTGCCGGCAAGCACCGGAAAGCCCGACACGCCATGCTGGCGCGACAGCTCCATCACCGCGCGCACCGGCGTGTCCGGTGCCACCGTGATCGGGTCACGCAGTACGCCCGATTCATAGCGCTTGACGCGTGCGACCTCGGCCGCCTGCTGCTTCGGCGTGAGGTTCTTGTGGACGATGCCAATGCCGCCCTCCTGCGCCAGCGCGATTGCAAGGCGGGCTTCCGTGACCGTGTCCATGGCGGCGGACACCAAGGGCAGGTTCAGGCGGATGTTGCGGGAAAGAGGGGTCGAGAGGTCGGTGTCGCGGGGCAACACCTGGGAGAACGCTGGTACCAACAACACATCGTCGAAGGTGAGCGCTTTGCCAAGAAGGCGCATGAGAAGGGCTCCAGACGCAAAAGTCAATTATACGGATCGAGCACAAAGACACGCTTTGGCACCACCCCGGCGGGCGACTCTCGGGTGTCCCGCTACACTTTGGGGCATTGCCATGCCCACCTTGACCGCCATGTCC
>JANYBE010000002.1 GCA_025360945.1 Rhizobacter sp.
CGACATGGCCTACACACTCGTCGACGTGGACAGCCCTGTCGCCACGCGACTTGTTGACCATGTTGTGGATGTTCAACCCAGCACCCGCCATTGCGGTCGAGATTTGGCCGAGCATGTTGGGCACGTTGGCATTCGCGATCGCGACGCGGTAGCTCGATTCACGGGCCATGCCGACCGTCGGGAAGTTCACCGCGTTGACGACATTGCCGTGCTCAAGATAGTCGCGCAGCTGATCGACGACCATGACCGCGCAGTTCTCTTCGGCCTCGGCTGTGGAGGCGCCCAGGTGCGGCAGCGCGACGACGCGCGCATGCGCGTTGACGGTCGCGCTCGGAAAGTCGCAGGCGTACCATGCTAGGCGCTTGGCATCGAGCGCCGTGAGCACCGCGGGCTCGTTCACGACACCCTCGCGCGAGAAGTTGAGCAGCACCGCGCCGGCGCGCATCAGGCCGACGTTATCGGCGTTGACCATATCGCGGGTCGCATCGATCAGCGGCACGTGCAGCGTCACGAAGTCGCTCTGGCGCAGCACCTCGTCCACGCTCGCAGCCTTGCGCACCTGCGCGGGCAGGCTCCAAGCCGCATCCACTGTGATGTGCGGATCGAAGCCCCACACGTCCATGCCGAGCTTGATCGCTGCGTCGGCTACCAGGCAACCGACCTTGCCGAGACCGACGATGCCCAGCGCGTGACCGCTCAGCTCGAAGCCGGCGAAGGCCTTCTTGCCGTCCTCGACGGCCTTCTCCATGCCTTCGGCATGCGGCCCCAGGCCGGCGACGAAGCGCAGCGCCGGCGCCAGGTTGCGCGCGGTCAGCAACATCGCTGCGAGTACCAACTCCTTCACCGCGTTCGCGTTGGCGCCCGGCGCGTTGAACACCGGCACGCCGCGCGCGCTCATGGCCGCGACCGGGATGTTGTTGGTGCCGGCACCGGCACGCGCGATCGCCTTCACGCTCGGCGGGATTTCGCGCGAATGCAGATCAGCCGAACGCACCAGCACGCCGTCAGGCGCCGCGATGTCTGCGCCGACCGTGTAGCGTTCGGCCGACAGACGCGACAGGCCTTTGGCCGAGACCTGGTTGAGCACCAGAACCCTAAACGGTGGCAGCACGTCAACCATGCCGGGCCTCGAACTCCTTCATGTAGGCGACCAGCGACTGCACGCCCTCGAGCGACATCGCGTTGTAGATCGACGCGCGCATGCCGCCGACCGAGCGATGGCCCTTCAACTGGATCATCGAGCGCTCCTGCGCGCCCTTCAGAAACGCGGCCTCGAGCGATTCGTCCTTCAGCTTGAACGGCACGTTCATCAGTGAACGATCCTCGCGCGCGACCGGACTCGAGAAGAACTCGCTCGCGTCGAGCGCGTCGTACAGCAGCGCCGCCTTCGCGCGGTTGCGCCGTTCGATGCCGGCCAGCCCGCCCTGCGACTTGATCCAGTTGAATACGAGGCCGGCGATATATATCGCGTAGGTCGGCGGGGTGTTCAGCATCGAGTCGTTGTCGGCCTGCTGCTTGTAGTCGAAGGCCGACGGCGTGATCGGCAGCGCCTGGCCGATCAGGTCGTCGCGCACGATCACCAGCGTCACACCGGCAGGACCGATGTTCTTCTGCGCGCCGCCGTAGATCAGGCCGTACTTGGTCACGTCGACCGGGCGCGACATGATGCTCGAGGACATATCGGCGACCAGTGGCACGTCGCCCACGTCGGGCGTGAAGTGGTACTCGACGCCGCCGATGGTTTCGTTCGAGCAGATGTGCACGTAGGCGGCAAACGGGTCGAGCCTCCAGGTGTCGCGCTTCGGGATGCGGTCGAAGTTCGTCGATTCGGAACTGGCGGCTACGTTGACCTTGGCGAACTTGCCGGCCTCCTTGATCGACTTCTTCGACCATTCGCCGGTGTTGATGTAGTCCGCGCCGGTCTTGCCGCGCAGCATGTTCATCGGCACGATGGCGTTCTCGGCCATCGCGCCGCCCTGAATGAACAGCACCTTGTAGTTCGCTGGCACCGCGAGCAGTTCGCGCAGCAGCGCCTCGGCCTCGGCATGGATCGCGATGAACTCCTTGCCGCGGTGACTCATCTCCATCACCGACATGCCCGAGCCGTGCCAGTCGAGCATCTCGTCGGCCGCCTGGCGCAGCACGGACTCGGGCAGGGCGGCGGGGCCGGCACTGAAGTTGAAGACGCGGGTCATGGGAAGGGGGCTCCGGTGAAGATTCAGAACTGGGCCCGCAAGCTTAGCCGAAGCTTGTGAATGCCGTGCCCTGTTAGATTGCCCTCATGGCAGTCCTCACTTTCTTCTGGCACGACTACGAAACCTTCGGCCGTGTGCCACGCCGCGACCGGCCCTCGCAGTTCGCCGGTGTGCGCACCGATGCCGAGCTGAAGGAGATCGGCTCGTCGGTGATGCAGTACTGCCAGCCCGCGCCCGACTTCCTGCCCGAGCCCGAGGCCTGTCTGCTCACCGGCATCCTGCCTCAGACCTGCCTCGCGCAAGGGTTGCCCGAACACGAATTTGCTGCGCTGATCGAAGCGCAGCTCGCAACGCCGGGCACGGTGGGTGTCGGCTACAACTCGATCCGCTTCGACGACGAAGTCACACGCCATCTCTTCTGGCGCAACCTGATCGACCCCTACGAGCGAGAGTACAAGAACGATTGCGGTCGCTGGGACATCCTCGATCTGCTACGCGTGACCTGGGCGCTGCGCCCTGAGGGCATCAGCTGGCCAATGCGCGAAGACGGCCGTCCGTCGTTCAAGCTCGAGGACCTGACGCGGGTCAATGGCCTCACCCACGCGGCGGCCCACGATGCGCTGTCAGACGTGCGCGCCACTATCGCCGTGGCGCGGCTTGTGAAGACGCGTCAGCCCAAGCTGTGGAACTTCTGCCTGCGCCTGCGCAAGAAGGATGCGGTGCTGAACGAGATCGGTGTCGGCCGGCCGTTTCTGCACGTCTCGGGCATGTACGGCGTCGAGTGCGGTTGCTTGGCGCTGGTCTGGCCGCTCGCGCCGCATCCGACGAACAAGAACGAGATCGTCGTCTGGGACTTGCGCGAGAACCCAGGCGAGCTGCTCACGCTGAATGTGCTGGACTTGCGCACGCGCATGTTCAGCCGGGCCGACGAACTGCCCGAGGGCGTGACGCGGCTGCCCATTAAGACCATTCACGTCAACAAGTCGCCGATCGTCATCGCCAACCTGAAGACACTGAGCCCCGAGGCGGCGGCGAAGTGGGGCATCGATGTCGAGCAGGGCCTGCGCCACGCCGAGATTGCCGCGCAGCTCGCGCCGAAGCTTGCCCGCATGTGGCCGGCCGTGTTCGAACGTCCGGCACGCGAAGGCCCGACCGATGTGGACGTAGACCTCTACGGCGGCTTTCTCGGTGACGACGACCGGCGCACGTTGCAGCGCCTCTGCCGCATGAACGAGGCACAGCTGGCCGACGCACGGCCGTCGTTCAGCGACCCGCGCCTCGATGAGCTCTTGTTCCGCTACCGCGCGCGCAACTTTCCCGACTCGCTCGACGACGCGCAGCGCGCGCAATGGCGCGAGCACTGCGCGCATCGGCTGCACGACGGTGCCGGTGGCGCACTGACGCTCGATGCCTTCCTCGACCAGATCGACGCGCTCGGCCAGGACGCCGACGAGCGCGGCCAGGACATCCTCGGTGCGCTGGTCGACTATGCGACGCAGATTGCACCGGAGCGCGACTGAACAACTTTTCACAACGCCGCGTCGATGGTGCGGCAAAAATGCGCAATGTCGAACCTGCGCAAGATGCCATCGCTGAGCGTGCTGATGGGGCTGCTGCTCGTGGCGTGCGGCGGTGGCGGCGACAACGCGTCGGCGCCCGGGACCGCCCCGGCCCCCGCTCAGGGTGCGCCCGACACGCACGCGCCCGTTGCCGTGCTGGCGGCGCCGGCCAATTTCAGCTCCGACTTGACCGGCGCCGTGTCGCTCATGGCGACCGCGACCGACGATGTCGGCGTGACGGAAGTCGAGTTCCAGGTCGACGGCGTGCAGCTCGGCGTGACGCTCGCCGCGCCGCCGTTCACGGCGAGCCTGGACACGACCCAATACGCCTCGGGTCAGCATGTGATTCGCACGCGCGCGGTCGACGCGGCCGGCAACACCTCGGCTTGGGCGAGCGCTAGCGTCAGCTTTGGCGGCACGCGCACCCAGCCAGCCGGCTTCACGCGCAACGAATCCTGGGTCACCGGCCTGGGCAACGCGACGGCACTCGCGCCGGCCGGCGACGGGCGCTGGTTCGTCGCCACGCAGGGCGGCGCGCTGCGCGTGGTCAAGGCCGGCGCGCTGCTCGCGGCGCCGTTCGTGCAGCTGGCTGTCGATTCGAGCGGCGAGCGCGGCCTGATCGGTGTTGCGCTGCATCCGAACTTCGCGACCAACGGCTACATTTACGCCTATTACACGACGGCCGAGAACGGGACGCACAACCGCGTGAGCCGCTTCACCGCGAGCGGTGATGTCGCGCTTGCCGGTAGCGAGCTCAAGCTGGTCGACCTGCCGGCGCTGTCGAGCGCGACCAATCACAACGGTGGCGCGCTGCATTTCGGCGCCGACGGCAAGCTCTACATCGGTGTCGGCGACAACGCCAACGGCGCGCAGGCGCAGGACCGCACCAGCCTGTTCGGCAAACTGCTGCGCGTCAATGAGGACGGCAGCCCTGTGACCGACAACCCTTTCTACGCAACCAATGCCGGGCTGGCACGCGCCGTGTGGGCCTACGGCCTGCGCAACCCGTTCACGTTCGCGGTGCAACCAGGGACCGGCCTCATCTACATCAACGATGTCGGACAAAGCACCTGGGAAGAAATCGACCTTGGCGCGGCCGGCGCCAACTACGGCTGGCCGGGCTCGGAGGGCCCCGACGGCGTGGGTGCCGGCATCACTGGTCCGATCTTCACCTACAACCACACGGCAGCCTCGCCGCCGGGTTCGGGCGTAGGAGGCTTCTTCACCGGCATCGCGATCACCGGTGGCTGCTTCTACCCGAGCAGCGGGGCGTTCCCGGCGATGTACGAGGGCAGCTACTTCTTCGCCGACTACGGCAGCGGCTTCGTCGCCCGCTACGGCGCGACGAACAGCGCGGCCTACTCGTTCGGCAGCGTGTCCGGCAACCCGGTGGACATGCGCGTCGGCGTCGACGGCGCGCTGTACGTGCTGACGCGCGACGCGATCGTGCGCTTCAGCGGGCCGTGATCGATCAGGCAGCGACGCCGGTGAACTCCTCGATCTTGTCGAAGTTCAGGTACTGGTAGACCGACGAGCTGGCTGCAGTCAGTACGCCCATGCCTTGCATGTACTCGGCCTTGGTCGGGATGCGGCCGAGCCGGGAGCAGATCGCCGCGAGCTCGGCCGAACCGAGGTAGACGTTCGAGTTCTTGCCCAGCCGATTGGGGAAGTTGCGCGTGCTGGTGCTGAACACCGTCGCGCCTTCCTTGACCTGCGCCTGGTTGCCCATGCACAGGCTACAGCCCGGCATCTCCATGCGCGCGCCGGCATTGCCGAGCACGCCGTAGTGGCCCTCGTCGCTGAGCTTCTTGGCGTCCATCTTGGTCGGCGGCGCGACCCAAAGCTTGACGGGAATGTCGCGCTTGCCCTCGAGCAACTTCGACGCGGCGCGGAAGTGGCCGATATTGGTCATGCACGAGCCGATGAAGACTTCATCGATCACTGCGCCGGAGACTTCGCTCAGCATCTTCACGTCGTCCGGATCATTCGGACAGGCGACGATGGGCTCGTGCACATCAGCCAGATCGATCTCGATCACGGCCGCGTACTCGGCGTCGGCATCGCCCCTCAGCAATTGCGGATCCTTCAGCCACGCTTCCTGCGCGTCGATGCGGCGCTGCAGGCTGCGTGGGTCGGCGTAGCCCTGGGCGATCATCCACTTCATCAGCGTGATGTTGCTGTTGATGTATTCCTTGATTGGCTCCGGGTTCAGGTGCACGGTGCAACCGGCGGCGCTGCGTTCGGCCGACGCATCGCTGAGCTCGAACGCCTGTTCGACCTTCAGATCAGGCAGGCCCTCGATCTCGAGAATGCGGCCGCTGAAGATGTTCTTCTTGCCCTTCTTGTCGACCGTCAGCAGGCCGGCCTTGATCGCGTACAGCGGGATCGCGTTGACAAGGTCGCGCAAGGTGACGCCGGGTTGCAGCTTGCCCCTGAAGCGCACCAGCACGCTCTCGGGCATGTCCAGCGGCATCACGCCGGTGGCGGCTGCGAACGCGACCAGGCCCGAGCCAGCGGGGAAGCTGATGCCGATCGGGAAGCGCGTGTGCGAGTCGCCGCCGGTGCCGACGGTGTCGGGCAACAGCAGGCGGTTCAGCCAGCTGTGGATCACCCCGTCGCCCGGGCGAAGCGAGATGCCGCCGCGGGTGCTGATGAAGGCCGGCAGCTCGTGGTGCGTCTTCACGTCGACCGGCTTTGGGTAGGCCGCGGTGTGGCAGAACGATTGCATCACCAGGTCAGCGCTGAAGCCCAGGCAGGCAAGGTCCTTCAGCTCGTCGCGCGTCATCGGGCCGGTAGTGTCTTGCGAGCCGACGCTGGTCATGCGCGGTTCGCAATAGGTGCCGGGACGCACGCCTTGCTGGTTGCCGTTGACGATGGGCAGGCCGCAGGCCTTGCCGACCATCTTCTGGCCGAGCGTGAACCCCTTGCCGGTGTTGGCCGGGCTAACCGGCAGACGGAACAAGGTGGATACGGGCAGGCCCATCGCCTCGCGCGCCTTGGCCGTGAGGCCGCGGCCGATGATCAGCGGGATGCGACCACCGGCACGCACCTCGTCGAACAGTACGTCGCTCTTGACCGTGAACTCGGCAATGACCTTGCCGTCCTTCAGCGCCTTGCCTTCGTAGGGGCGCAGCTCCACGACGTCGCCCATGTTCATCTGGCTCACGTCGAGCTCGATCGGCAGCGCGCCCGAGTCTTCCATCGTGTTGTAGAAGATCGGCGCGATCTTGGCGCCCATGCACACGCCGCCGAAGCGCTTGTTCGGCACAAACGGGATGTCTTCACCGGTGAACCACAGCACCGAGTTGGTTGCCGACTTGCGGCTCGAGCCGGTGCCCACCACATCACCCACGTAGGCGACGAGGTTGCCGCGCGCGCGCAGGTCTTCGATGAACTTGATCGGCCCGCGCTTGCCGTCTTCTTCCGGCACGATGCCGGGACGCGGGTTCTTGTGCATCGCAAGTGCGTGCATCGGGATGTCAGGCCGGCTCCAGGCATCGGGCGCGGGAGACAGGTCGTCAGTGTTGATTTCACCGGCGACCTTGAAGATGCTGACCGTGATCGACGTCGGCACCTCGGGGCGCGAAGTGAACCACTCGGCATCGGCCCAGCTTTGCAGCACGGCATTGGCGTTCGCGTTGCCCTTGGCAGCCAATGTCCGCACGTCATGGAACTGGTCGAACATTAGCAGCGTCTTCTTCAGAGCTTGGGCCGCCGCGGCGCCCGTCACGGCGTCGTCGAGCAAGTTGATCAGCGGGCTGAGGTTGTAGCCGCCGAGCATGGTGCCCAGCAGTTCGGTGGCGTGCACGCGGTCGATCAGCGCGCACTCCTCACTGCCGTGCGCAACGGCCGCGAGGTACGAGGCCTTGACCTTGGCGGCGTCGTCCACGCCGGCCGGCACGCGGTAGGTGATCAGCTCGACAAGCGCTGCCGCCTCGCCTTGGGGCGGATTCTTCAGCAGCTCGATCAAGTCGGCGGTCTGCTGAGCCGACAGCGGCAGCGGCGGTATTCCCAGAGCAGCGCGCTCGGCAATGTGTTGGCGGTAGGCTTGAAGCATGAAAGTGGCTCCTGAGGTGGTCGGGTAAGGGCGGGCTGTAACGTCAGGATGCCTTGGGCACGATGACTTTCAAACCCTTGAAGTAGTCGCGGAAGAAGCCCGCGTCGCGTGTGATCAGTGCACTGCATTGAAGCAAGGCATGTGCCCCGACGATGAAGTCGGGCGCCGTGCGTTGCCGGGCGCCGCCGCGGGCGCGGTAGCGGCGCTGCATCTCGCCGGCGCGGATCGCCGACTTGCGCTCGACCTCGCTGAAACGTATGCCCATGTCCTCGAGCGTCTGCATCGACTGGTCGCCGTCGCGCAGCGAACTGCAGACCTCGGCGACGACGACGTCGCAGACCAGCACCGGGCCGAGTGACAGGGCCGAACGCAGTGCGTCTTCTGCGGCCTCGGCCTGCGCGGCGCCGACCAAGATCTCGATCAGGATGGAGGAGTCGACGGCGATCATGGCCGCTCAGACTTCCAGCGGATCCCCGGGGGCGCGACCGCGGATCGCGCGCATCGCGTCGTCGACGCTGGCGAAACCGTCGAGCTTGAACTTACCGCGGGCGCGCGAAATCGCGTCGTCGACGTTCTTGCGCAGGATGATCCTGCCGCCGTCAAGCTCGACCTTGAGCTGCGTCCCCTTGGTCAGGCCGAGTGCATCACGCACTGCCTTGGGCAGGGTGATCTGGCCGCGTTCGGCAACGGTCGCTTCCATGGTGCGCTCCTGAGATCGGTATGCATGAATTATACATACCTGATCGAGCGTACCGCTGCCGAGGTTCCTTCCTCTTTACTTGGGCGCGCTGGCCGCGGCGGCGATCTTGGCCGCGTCCATCAATTCGCGCTGCTTCGGGCTGACGCAGGCGTCGACGATGCGGTGGCCGGTCTTGACGTTGAGCAGCATCGATTTGGAGGCAATCTGCACCATCAGCGTCTCGCCGCGCACGTCTTCGAGCCGGATCGCGCCGGTGCTCGAGAGCACCGGCTTCATCGTGAAGACCG
>JANYBE010000014.1 GCA_025360945.1 Rhizobacter sp.
AACGCGCCACGCGTGGCGCGTTCACGCACACTTCGTACAACGACTTCGAGATCGTCGCGGCAAATCTGCTCGATGACGGCGCGCGCCGCGTCAGCGACCGGATCACAACCTATGCGCTGTTCACCGACCCGCCGCTCGGCCGGGTCGGCATGAGCGAGGCCGAGGTGCTTGCCAGCGGCCGCGCGGCGCTGGTGGCGACGCTGCCGATGGCGCGCATTGGCCGGGCACGCGAACGCGGCGAGACCGAGGGCTTTATCAAGGTACTGGTCGACGCGAACACGCAGCGCATCCTCGGGGCGGCGCTGCTCGGCATCGAGGCCGACGAGGTCGTGCAACTGCTCTTGCTCGCGATGGCCGCCGATCTTCCGTACACCCGCATCCAGCAGACGATGTGGATCCACCCGACCGTGACCGAACTCCTGCCAACGCTCTTTGCCGGCCTGAAGCCCTTGCTATGAGAACGACGCCCCGATGACCGAACGCGACACCTCCAAGCCCGCCATCGAAACGGCGTTAATCCACCACCCGTACCGGCCGCCCGCCGCGTTCGACGCACCCCAGCCCGGAGTGTTCAAAGCCTCGACCGTGATCTTCGCGAACACCGCCGCGATGCGCGCACGAGACTGGAAGAGCAAGGCCGGCTACACCTACGGGCTGCACGGCACGCCGACCACGTTCACGCTCGAAGAGCGTATTGCCACGCTCGAGGGCGGCACGCACACGGTGCTCGTCCCCAGCGGCCTGGCGGCGATCACGCTCACCGATCTGGCCCTGCTCAAGAGCGGCGACGAAGTGCTGATCCCCGACAACGCATACAACCCCGGCAAGGAGCTGGCGCGCCACGAACTCGCGCGTTGGGGCATTACGCACCGCTTCTACGATCCGATGGACGCGAACGCGCTCGCTGCGATGGTTACACCGTCGACGCGGCTGGTGTGGCTCGAGGCACCGGGCTCGGTGACGATGGAGTTCCCAGATCTGCCGAACCTGGTGCGCGCGGCGCGCTCCCAAGGTGCGCTGGTCGCGCTCGACAACACATGGGGCGCGGGCGTGGCATTCAAGGCCTTCGATCTGGGGGTGGACGTGTCGGCGCATGCGCTGACCAAGTACCCGTCGGGCGGCGGCGATGTGCTGATGGGCTCGGTGACCACGCGTGACGCGGCACTGCATCTGACGCTGAACGCCGGCCACATGCGCATGGGCTGGGGTGTGGCCGCGAACGATGCGGAGACGGTGCTGCGCGCGTTGGCGTCTCTCCCCCTGCGCTACGCCGCGCACGACCGTGCCGCACGCACCCTCGCGCGGTGGTGGGCACAGCGCCCCGAAGTCGTCCAGGTGCTGCATCCGGCGCTGCCCGATTCTCCGGGCCATGCGCATTGGGCCGCGCTGTGCACGCAGGCGGCCGGGCTGTTCTCGGTCGTGTTCGACGCGCGCTACAGTGTGGCGCAGGTCGACGCCTTTGTCGACGCGCTGAAGCTGTTCAAGATCGGTTACTCGTGGGCCGGGCCGGTGAGCTTGGTGGTGCCCTACGACTTGAAGGTGATACGTCCGAAGGCCGCCTGGCATGGCACGCTGGTGCGCTTCTCGCTCGGCCTCGAAGCAGTCGACGATCTGATCGCAGACTCGGAACAGGCGCTGACCGCACTGATGCGCTGATCAGGTGCGCAGCCGCAGCCGCATGCGCAGCCCCACCGGCATCATCGTGAACGCCATCTGCTCGGCGGGGTCGGCGCCGTCGGGTGTGCTCACGTCGACAATGTCGAAGTGTGCGAGCAACATCGCCATCGCCATCGCGATCTCGAGCAGCGCGAGGTAGCGCCCCGGGCAGATGCGCGGGCCGGCGCCGAACGGCATCGACACGCGCTTGGCCGAGCTGGCCACGCCGGGCTGGTTGAGCCAGCGCTCGGGCTCGAACGCCTGCGCGTCGGTGAAGTGCTTATCGCTGACGCTGTCGCTGCGCATCACGCACCACACGCCCATGCCCTTGGGCACGCGTATGCCCTTGATCTCGGTGTCGCGCAGCGCTTCGATGACCTGGAACGGCGCGACCGGCTTCAGCCGCATGGTCTCGTGCGCACAGGCCTCGACGTAGTCGAGCGAGGCCATCATCTCGGGCGTGAACGCGGCCGCGTCGGGCGCCCGCTCGCGCACCTCCTGCTGCGCGCGCCGCAATGCGACGGGATTGCGGTGCAGCAGGTGGATCATCCACGCCAGCGTGTTCGCGGTCGTGTCCTCGCCGGCGAGCAGCATCGTCAACACGTTGCCGGTGACTTCGCGGTCGCCGACACCGCTGTCGCCTTCGTCGGCCGCCACGATCATCGCCTCGAGCAGGTTCGGCGGCTGTGCGCGTCGCGCCGGTTCGGCCTCGAGCCGCGCGCGGGCCTGCGCGATGAAGCCGGCGATCGCGCGGTTGACCTCGAGCATGCTGCGCTCAAGCTGCCGATCGGACGGCATGCGCACGATGCGCCACCACGGGATGAACGAGAACAGACGCCTGTAGATCGCGGGGAAGATTTTGTCGAGGTGCTGCTGGATCACCTCGTCGTCGGATTCGAGCGTGTTGATGTCGGCGCCGAAGGCCAGCCCCGATATCGCGTCCACCGTGTAGCGCATGAGCTCGGGCTGGAGCTCGATCGCGCTGCCCGCATTCGCGGCCTTCAGCCAGCGCCCGTGCAGGCGCTGAGTGACCTTCAGCAGCGACGGAAAGTACGCCTTCACGTGGGTCGGGTCGAAGCCGGCCATCACCATGCGCCGCTGCAGCTTCCAGGCCTCACCGTTCGCGGCAAACACGCCAGGAGTCAGGCCCATTTCCAGGCCGATGGTCTCCATCAGCTTGGTGCGGCGAAAGCCATCGGGACGATCGCGCAGCGCGGTAGTCAGGGCCTCGAAGTCAGTCACCGCAAGCAGCGTGCGCGCGCCCAAGCGAAAGCGGAAGATCGGGCCGTACTCGCGACCCCAGGCCTCGACCGACTGGTGCAGGTGCTTGCGCCGTATCTGGAAAAGGTTGCCCACCACCGGCAGCGGGCGTGGGCCTGGCAGATCAGCAATTTCGCGCAAGCCGTTCATCGCTCACTCCCGTGATGGTTTGGAGGAGACCTTGTGCCGCATCAGCCGGCCCTTCTCGCGTTCCCAGTCGCGCTTCTTCTCGGTGTTGCGCTTGTCGTGCTCGGCCTTGCCCTTGGCAAGCGCGATCTCG
>JANYBE010000050.1 GCA_025360945.1 Rhizobacter sp.
TCGTGGTGTTTTCCTTGCCCACTTCAACGCGCTTGGCCTGGCCCAGATCGGCCAGCGTGACCTTCTCGAGCGTCAGGCCGACTTCTTCGGCGATGACCTTGCCGCCGGTCAGGATCGCAATGTCTTCGAGCATCGCCTTGCGGCGGTCGCCGAAGCCCGGCGCCTTCACGGCCACGACCTTCAGGATGCCGCGAATCGTGTTCACGACCAGCGTGGCCAGAGCCTCGCCTTCGACTTCTTCAGCCACGATCAGCAGCGGACGGCCCGACTTGGCCACTTGCTCCAGCGTCGGCAGCAGATCGCGGATGTTGCTGATCTTCTTGTCGAACAGCAGCACGAACGGGTTGTCCAGAACAGCGGTCTGCTTTTCCGGGTTGTTGATGAAGTAGGGCGACAGGTAGCCGCGGTCGAACTGCATGCCTTCGACGACTTCGAGTTCGCTGTTCAGGCTCTTGCCGTCTTCAACGGTGATGACGCCTTCCTTGCCGACTTTGTCCATCGCCTCGGCGATGATCTTGCCGACTTCTTCGTCGCTGTTGGCCGAGATCGTGCCGACCTGAGCGATTTCCTTGCTCGTGGTGGTCGCCTTCGACTGCTTCTTCAGCTGATCGACGAGCGCCGTCACGGCCTTGTCGATGCCGCGCTTCAGGTCCATCGGGTTCATGCCCGCGGCCACGTACTTCATGCCTTCGCGAACGATCGCTTGGGCCAGCACGGTGGCGGTGGTGGTGCCGTCACCGGCGATGTCCGAAGTCTTGGAAGCGACTTCCTTGACCATCTGCGCGCCCATGTTCTGAAGCTTGTCCTTCAGCTCGATTTCCTTGGCCACGGACACACCGTCCTTGGTCACGGTCGGGCCTCCGAACGAACGCTCGAGCACCACGTTGCGGCCCTTCGGGCCTAGGGTCACCTTGACCGCGTTGGCCAGAATGTTCACACCCTCGACCATACGTGCGCGGGCTTCGCCGCCGAAAATTACGTCTTTTGCTGCCATATCAAATTCTCCTGAGTGCTTGCTGGATTACTTCTCGACGACTGCGAACAGGTCGTCTTCCTTCATTACCAGCAGTTCTTCGCCATCGACCTTGACGGTCTGGCCGCTGTACTTGCCGAACAACACGCGGTCGCCGACCTTGATGTTCAGGACGATGAAGTCGCCCTTGTCGCTGCGCTTGCCGGGGCCGACAGCCAGCACTTCGCCTTGATCGGGCTTTTCAGCGGCGTTGTCGGGAATGACGATGCCAGAGGCGGTCTTGGTTTCCTGTTCCAGGCGCTTGACGATCACGCGATCGTGCAACGGACGAAGTTTCATAGCATCTCCTTGGGATTGGACTGAGAACAATGTTTGTATAGGGCAGAAGCGAAGTGTGCACTTGGTCACTTGTGATGACATCCACTGCGCAAGCCACTGATCTGCCGTTAGCACTCAGCAATAGTGAGTGCTAGCAGAATCATTATAGGGTTGGGAGCCCATCTTTCAAGAGCTGTTGTCGTGCGACATTAATTCGCGCACGTTGCGACACTATTCCCCGTCTAAATGCCGCATAGTGAAATTGACCTATGCCCGAAGGTCCACAAGCGGGCGCCGCGCTAAGTCTTGTGCCCTCACCCCGGGGCAGTCTCCCATCGCAGTCAGCGACTTGTATGTCGCCGCCCGCGCTGATTTGAGCCAGCGCCCGCGCCGCCTTGCAGCAGCGTGGCGCCGATCACTACTCCGCGAGTATCGCGGTTGAACTTCACGACGGCACCGACCGCTTTGACTTCGAGTCGGTCCGGCCCCACGGCATCGGCATGGATCAGGTCCCGCCCGGTGCGCAGTGCCCGGTGCTTGTGCTCGCGGGCGAATTCGACCCGGTGTGCGCTCCGGGCGATACTCGAGATATCGCTGAAGCTTGGTCCACGCGCTGAGCGCAATGCGCGCAGTTCAGCTGCTGCGGCCATGGCGTGTGGAGGGCCGACCCTGATGCTGCGTTCGCCCAGGATCGTTGGTTCCCGCCTCCCACGACTTGATCTAGAGTCTGGTGCATCGACAGCAGGGCCCGTGGGGCGGGCCGCTATGAAGGAGCGGGCAGCGCATGCAACTGAACTTCTTCGAACACAGTCGCGACACGATGTTGCGAAACGATGTCGTCGCCGCGCTTGAACGACGCGATGCGGCCGCCGCCCGGGCTGCCTGGTGCGCGTTCAGCGAAGAGTTTGCGCTCGACGAGACCGTTGCGCCGCTGGAGATTCTCGTGCGCGCCGTCGAGTGCCGGAGTCGCGAGCCATTCCCGGATCACCAAGCCCTATGCGATGCACGTCGCGCGCTGATCTCCGAGATCGAGCCGGCGGCCTTGCGGATTCTCGGTGCGAAGGACGGCTCAGCATGGCTCGCGCCGCAGTGGCGGGTCATGGCGCAGCGCGCGGCCCGTCTGGCATGGCGCCCGGACCGAAGCGAGGACCACGCTGCAGCTCTGTGGCTGCGTGCCGGCGACTGGTCGGCAGCCATCGACGCGGTCACAGGCATCGAGTCCTGGCGCCGCATTCCGGGTCCCATGGGCTGGATGGCCGAAGCGCGCTATCGCGAAAGTGGCCTGAACGGTGCGTGGGCCCTGTTCGCCGAATTGACGTGGCTCTCGCCCGAGCGATTTGATCATCTGGCGAGGAGGATCTCGGACGCGACGCTGCAGCGATTGCTCAAGCGATTCGGGGCCGGGTTTGAGGGTGACGGGACCGCGGCCGACCTGGCGTGGTTTGCGGCATGGGTTCTCACGCAGGAGCCCGGCCTGGCACCCTTCCTGGGCCAAGCACAGCGTTCGCTCTGGAGTCAGGCCGAGCAAGGCATGCGCACGGTTCTGGAACTTCTCGGCTTGGAGCGACAGGGCCGCCATCACGAAGTTGTCGAACGCCGCAAGGCGCTTCGGGACCTGAACAGATCTCTCTTTGCCTCCTACATGGCGACGCGGTAAGCGCAGTGGCATCGGGGCAACACTGTCGAGCGCCCGTCGAGCGCCTTGGGCGCATGCGACTCGTTCAGCTCACCCCGCTTGCCAACGAGCGGGCAGCTGCGCCACCGTAGCGCCTGGATCAGGCCACTAGTCATGAGTCACGTCGCCTCCTGTGGGCGCCGGTGCGAACGTGCTGAGTTTTGGCCGGTTTCAAAATGCTGATGGGTTTGCGGCAGCATTGGCGTGATGCGGGCGTTGGCGAAGCGGGCGCGGCAGGCTTCAGGCCTCGGCGTAAGCCTGGCCGCGGTAGCTTTTGCCCTCGATCAGAACGGTCTCGACTCGGTCCAGGAGACGGTCGAGCAAGGCCGAGGTCAGGGTGGCGTCGCCGTTGAAGATGCTGGCCCATTGCTTGTAGATTCTGTTCGTCGTTAAAAGCGTTGCACCGCGCTCGTAGCGATGGCTGATGATCTGGAACAGGCAGTCGGCGCCGAACTTGTCGATGGGCA
>JANYBE010000007.1 GCA_025360945.1 Rhizobacter sp.
CTCGCCGCGCGTCGCCGCCGGCCCGCGCCAGCCGAACGCACGCCGGCCGGCGAGCAGCCCGGCAAAGACCAGCCAGCCGAGCATCGAGAACACGGTCTTGTGATCCCAGCGCCACGGGTTGGCGAACCAGGCCCCGAGCAGCAAGGCGGCCGAAAGCACGACGAAGCCGGCGCCGACAAAGCGGAAGGTCATGCGCTCCAGTTGCAGCAGCGGCAAGCCCTTGTTCGCGTTCGCTGCGGCCATCGCCGCGGTGCGCATCTGACGCTCCGCGCGGTTGAGCATCGCCGCGTGCAACACCGCTGCGCCGAACAGTCCATACGACGCGATTCCCAGCCCCCAGTGCACCGGCGCCCAGCGCGACGCGACCTGCGGCCGCACCTCGCCAGGGAACCACCACGCGAGCACGACGACCGCAGACGCGAGCATCGCGAGCGCCCGGCGCGCGCCCGGTAGCGGCACGAAACGGCTCTCGACCAGGTACACCGCGAGCACCAGCCACACCGTCATCGACAGCGCGGGCGCGAAGCCGAAGCGCGCGGCGACCACGTCGCTGCCGACACCGGCGATGTCGACGACGATCGCCACCGCGTGTGCGACCCACGCCGCTAGCAGCGCTGCGCGCAGGGTCGCAGCGCGCTGCTCGCGCAACAGCGCCGCACCGGCATAGGCCACGAGCGCCACGACGCTCGGCACGCCGAGCGCCCACGCCGAAGCGGACACGGCTGCAGGGGCGGAGGCTACCGATAGAATCATCCTCACAGTGTACTTTCGCGCCCGAGCCGCCTCGGGCCGCGACCCTCCTCGATGGCTTCCACCCTCACCGACCGGCTCAGTCGACTGGTCAAGACGATGCGCGGCCAGGCCCGCATAACCGAAGACAACGTGCAGGAGATGCTGCGCGAAGTGCGCATGGCCCTGCTCGAGGCCGACGTTGCGCTGCCCGTGGTGCGCGACTTCATCGCACGCGTCAAGGACAAGGCGCTCGGCGCCGAGGTCATCGGCTCGCTGTCGCCCGGTCAGGCGCTGGTCGGCATCGTCAACCGCGAACTTGCCGCGACCATGGGCGCAGGCGTGGCCGACATCAACTTGGCCGCGCAGCCGCCGGCGGTGATCCTGATGGCCGGCCTGCAGGGCGCGGGCAAGACCACGACGACCGCAAAGCTCGCCAAGCACCTGATTGAGAAGCGCAAGAAGAAAGTACTGACGGTCTCGGCCGACGTCTACCGTCCGGCCGCGATCGAGCAGCTGAAGATGGTGACGAAGCAGGCCGGCGCCGAATGGTTCCCGTCGAGCGGTGACGACAAGCCGCTGGCGATCGCGTTGGCCGCGCTCGACTATGCGAAGAAGCACTATTTCGACGTGCTGCTGGTCGACACCGCGGGTCGGCTTGCGATTGACGAAGCGCTGATGCGGGAGATCAGCGAACTGCACGCCGCACTCAACCCGGTCGAGACGCTGTTCGTCGTCGACGCGATGCAGGGCCAGGACGCGATCAATACCGCCAAGGCCTTCAGGAATGCCCTACCGCTGACGGGCATCGTGCTGACCAAGATGGACGGCGACTCGCGCGGCGGCGCGGCGCTGTCGGTGCGGCAGATCACCGGCGCGCCGATCAAGTTCGCAGGCGTCAGCGAGAAGATCGACGGCCTCGAGGTCTTTGACGCGCAGCGCCACGCCGGCCGCGTGCTCGGCATGGGCGACATTGTCGGCCTCGTCGAGGAGGTGCAAAAGGGCGTCGACATGGCGGCGGCGCAAAAGCTCGTCGACAAGGTCAAGTCGGGCGATAGCTTCGACCTGAACGACTTCCTGTCGCAGCTGTCGCAGATGAAAAAGATGGGCGGCCTCGGCGGTCTGATGGACAAGCTGCCTAGCCAGATGACCGGCGGCAAGACGCCGGGCGCCGCTGACATGGACCGCGCCGAGCGCGACATGCGACGCATGGAAGGCATCATCTGCTCAATGACGCCGCTCGAGCGCCGCAAGCCGGATCTGCTGAAGGCCACGCGCAAGCGGCGCATCGCCAGTGGCGCGGGCGTGCAGGTGCAGGATGTGAACCGGCTGCTGAATCAGTTCGAACAGATGCGTGACATGATGAAGAAGATGAAGGGCGCCGGAATGATGAAGATGATGAAGCGAATGGGTGGCATGAAAGGCATGGGCGGCCCCGGCGGCATGCGAT
>JANYBE010000070.1 GCA_025360945.1 Rhizobacter sp.
ACAAGAAGTAAGCTCTCCTCAGGCGAACCAAAAGGGCCGCCCTTCGCGGCCCTTTTCCATTGAGCAGACGATGACCATGAACTTCGACAGCATCCCTCGCGACCACCTGCCCGCGCTGCTGCGCGCGATGCCCAAGGCGGAACTGCACATGCACATCGAAGGCTCGCTCGAACCCGAGCTGATCTTCGCGCTGGCCAAACGCAACGGCGTCGTGCTGCCCTATGCGAGCGTCGAAGAACTGCGCGCAGCCTATGCGTTCACCGACCTTCAAAGCTTTCTCGACATCTACTACGCCGGCGCGAGCGTGCTGCTGCGGGAGGAAGACTTCTTCGACATGGCGATGGCGTATTTTAGGCGCGCGGCCATCGATCACATCGTGCGCGCCGAACTCTTCTTTGACCCGCAGACCCACACCGAACGCGGCGTGCCGATCGCCACCGTGATCAATGGGCTTGCGCGAGCGTGCGAGACCGCGCAGCGCGAACTCGGCGTCAGCGGCGCGCTGATCCTGTGCTTCCTGCGCCACCTGAGCGAAGCGGCGGCGTTCGAGACGCTGGAGCAGGCGCTGGCGCACCGCGAACACTTCATCGGCGTCGGCCTGGACAGCAGCGAACTCGGGCATCCGCCGGAGAAATTCTCGCGCGTGTTCACACGCTGCCGCGAGCTCGGCCTGCATCTCGTCGCGCATGCCGGCGAAGAGGGCCCGCCGGCCTACGTGTGGAGCGCCCTCGATGAGTTGCGCGTCCAGCGCATTGACCACGGTGTACGCAGCGTCGAAGACCCGGCGCTGATGCAGCGGCTCGCCACGACGCGCATGCCGCTCACCGTGTGCCCGCTGTCGAACGTGAAGCTGTGCGTTTACCCGACGATGGCGCAGCACCAGTTGCCGGCGCTGCTCGAAGCCGGCCTGTGCGCGACCATCAACTCCGACGACCCGGCCTACTTCGGCGGCTACCTGAACCAGAACTTCATCGAAACTTTCGAAGCCCTGCCCCAGCTGACCGCGCGTCATGCCCATCGACTGGCCGCCAACAGCTTTGAGGCCAGCTTCGCCGGCGCCAAAGACAAGCTGCGCTGGGCCCGCGCACTCGACGCCGCCTTTGCCGCCGCTGTGCGCCAGGGTCAGTAGAACGCGTAGGTGGCGCGCACGTACACGAAGCGCCCGCGCGGGTCGGCGTACTGCGGGTCGTAGCCCGACTGGAAGGAGATCTGTCCGCCCGAGTTTGTGTACGGCGGATCGCGGTCGAACAGGTTGCGCACGCCCAGCGTGAGCTTGAGGCGCTCGATGCCCGCATAGCTCGCCTGCGCGTCGTAGGTCACGTACGAACCGACGCGCCGCGGCTGGAAGCCGGGGTTGGTGGTCGGGTCCGTGTCTTCGTTCGTGCCGGGGATGTCGTGGTAACCCTTCTGGAAGTTCTGCGCCAGCGTGGCGCTCCACGGTCCGCGCGTCCAGTTCAGCGACAGGTAGTGCTTCCAACGCGGCACCACGCCGCCGGTGGTGGCGTTGATCTGGTCGATGCCGCCGGTGAACGAGCCGTCCGGGTTCTCGGTGTCGTATTGGGTGAAGTAGGTACCGCTCATGCCGAGCGTGAAGCGACCGAGCTCGCCGAGCGGGAAGCGCCAGCTGGCGTCGATGTCAAAGCCGGCGACCTTGGTCTTGCCGGTCTGCAGATTGGTCTGGTCAATGCTGGCGATCGGCCCAGGCAAGGTGGGGAACGCCGGGTCGACCGCGCCGCGCGTTACGTAGCTGCCGTACTTGGTGAGCTCGCCGAGGATCACGGCCGGTGCGATGCCTTGGCTGATCGTGTCGCTGAGGTTGACGCGGAAGTAGTCGATCGCCACCGTGCTCTGCGCGGTCGGCTCGAACACGAGGCCAAGCGTCTGGTTGCGCGATTTCTCGGGCCGCAATGAGGGGTTGCCGCCAATGCCGGTTGCAAACTGGGTCTGGCAGTCGTTGTTGGAGCCAGTCGTCGGGCAGCGCAGCGGGTCGCTCAAGCCCACGGTCGTGACTCCAGTCGTTGCCGGCGCATACAGATCCTGCAGGCTCGGCGCCCGGAAGCCCTCGCCTGCCGACGCGCGCAGCAGCACCGCCTGCACTGGTTGCCAGCGCAGGCTGATTTTCGGCGTGGTCGAGCTGCCCACGCCCTGGTAGTGGTCGTAGCGGACCGCGGCGCCGAGCTCGAGGCCCTTGAGCACTGGGGCGTTCAGCTCGGCGAACGCGGCGTCGACATCGCGCGTGCGGTTCACATCGGCGATGTTGCCGCCGTAGCCCGAGATGTCGCCTTGCGCCAGCTCGGCGCTCGGCGCGAAATGGTATTTCTCGCGGCGCAGCTCGGTGCCGGCGGCGACGGCCAGTGGGCCGCCGGGCAACTGCATCAGCTCGCGCGCCGCTTTGGCGGTGACGCTGTTGATCGCCGAGTCGACACGGTATGAATCGCCGGTGAAGTTGGTGGCACGGATTTGGGCATCGATGGCCGGTGTGTTGGGTCCGAAGAAGTTGACCGTGCCGCTGTTGAGCAGCGGCAGAATCTTGGTGTAGATCGGATAGCCATCGTTGACCTGCTCGCGCACCTTGCTGGCGCTGTAAAGGTAAGCGGCGTCCAGGTCCCAGCCGGCGGCCTGACCCTTCACGCCGAAGGTCAGGCGTGGGGCATCGGCGGTGTCGGTGTTGTCGCGGTTGCCGTTGATCGCGGCACGGTAGCGCACAAGCAGATCGGGCGTGGCGCCCCCGGTGAGACCTTGCACATAGGCGGTCGGATAGAACGCGCTCGAGGGCCGGAGGACGATCGTCGTCGACCCAAGAGGCGTGTACTGGTTGTACGGCGCGACGTTGAACAGCGGGTTGTTGTTCGGCAGGTTGAACTGGTCCGACAGCGGCACGGGCTGGATGATGGTGTTTACCTTGTTTCGATTGAACGAGGCTTCGACGAAGGCCTCGAAATCGTTGCCAAGCGCGAAGCGCGCCGAGCCGAACAGGCCGGCGCGTTCAGTGGCCGGCAGCAAGGCCAGGATCGGCGACGGATCGAAGCGGCACCGATCGGGCGGGAACAGCGGATCGATGAATGAATAGGGCGCGACGCAGCCGGTCGCGGCAGTGGGATTGCGGCTGCCGAACGAGCCGTCGGTGGCGGCGATGTTGGCCGGGAAGGTGTTGCCCGAACTTGTCGAGTTCTGGTGGTCGACGTCGTAGCCCTTCGCGGCGAAGGTCCGATCGCGGCCGTACAACGCGCCCTCCTTCTGGTACGAGGCGACCAGCAGCACGTTGTAGCGGTCACTGTCCAGGTTGCCCAAGCCCCAGGTTCCGGTGGCCCGCGCCTGATGCGCGCCGCCCTGGGTCGTGTCGCCGTACTCCAAGCCCAGTTCCGCGCCACGGTAGTTGCGACGCAGGATGAAGTTGATCACGCCGGCGATGGCGTCGGAGCCGTAGATCGCCGAGGCGCCGTCCTTGAGCACTTCGACGCGCTCGATCGCTGCGATCGGAATGCTGTTCACGTCAACCGACACCGAGTCGTTCGAGAAGCCGATGCCGTAGGGCGCGACGCGCCGCCCGTTGATCAGCACGAGCGTGCGCAGCGAGGTCAGGCCGCGCAACGAGACGGCCGAGATGCCGCCGGTGTTGGCTCCCGAGGTCGATGAAGTGGTCAGGCCGCCCGAACTCGACACCGCGCTCACGGTCTGCAGCAATTGCTCGACGGTCGCCGCGCCCGTCTTCTGGATGTCCTCGCGCGTCAGCACCTGCACCGGCAGCGCGCCTTCACCCTCGATGCGCTTGATCGACGAGCCGGTGATCTCGACGCGCTCAAGCCGCACGGGTGCCGGTTGAGCTTGCCCGGCCATCGGTGCGCCCGTCAGCAGGCCGCCAATGGCCGGAATCACGATGCCCACGATGTGTCGATTTTTCAGCATGGCGCGTCCTCGTTGCTTGCATTGGTTAATGCGGCGCGTGCGTGCACCGTGTCAAGCAGGCTACAAGTGAGGGCGAGCGGGTGATGTCGCGGTTCTTGCGAATTTGCTTCGCTGCGGCGCGTCGGCCACAAGTGCAGGCCGGCTGCAACGCGATTGAAACAGACGTGAACCGGCGCGCGGCGCCGGCGTCTACGTCAACGCCTTCGCCAGGTCCGAGCGATCGGTCTCGTCGCGCGGGGCCGGCGGATCGTCGAAGCGGTCGATCTCGTCGATCTCGTCGGGTGCATCGATCGAGAGGCAGTACCCGCGTCCGTGGACGGTGTCCAGGCGCAACGCCGTGACACCCATCTCTCGCAGCTTCTTGCGGATGCGGTAGATGTGCACGTCGGCGCTGCGACCAGCCTCGACAGCGGTGCTTCGCAGCGCCCGAGCGATGGCTTCGCGGTGCACGAACTGGCCGAGCCGGTTGGCGAGCAGGTACAGCAGGTCGAACTGATGAGCGGTCAGCTGCAGCGGCTTGTCCCCGATGCTCGCCGTTACGTGCCGGGTGTTCATCAGCAGCGGCCCGACGCTCACTTCGGTGGGCTCATCCTGCGCGAGCGCGCC
>JANYBE010000080.1 GCA_025360945.1 Rhizobacter sp.
AGCGCGCTCGAGCTGTTCCTTCTCGAGGGTCTCGACCAGCTTGTCGGTGTCGTTGAGGTCGAAGTTGAGCGGGATGGACGCATCGTCGATGACGCTGCGCTGGCCATTGGCCGCGCCGATCTTCTCGTAGGCGTCGTGCAGCGCGGTCTCGATCGAGCGGCTGTGCGCGAGCACCGCCACGATCTTCATCGCGGCGCTGAACTCGACCTCATCGACCGCGGCGCGGCGTCGCGCCGGGTCGTCGAGTGCGACCACGAGGCGCCCGTCGCGCACCAGCAGCGGCATGATCTTCAAGCGCATCGCTACGGGATAGCTGAGCTTGCGCAAGGCTTCGGCCTCGACCGGGAATGTGTCCACGTCGACCAGCGGGTAGCCCATCTTGCGTGCCAGCGCGACCTGCAGATCTTCACGCGAGACGATGCCCATGCGCACCAGCAGCTCGCCCAACGGCACGCTGCGATCAGTCTGTTGCTGCGCGAGGGCTTCTTTCAGCTGAAGCTCGGTGACCATTCCTAGCGAGGTCAGCGCCTCGCCGATGCGCACCATCGGCATCCGGGCCTGACGCTCGATCGCCTCGAGCAACTGCTCCGGGGTGACGACCTGGCGCGTCACGAGGATGTCGCCGAGCTTGGCATTGCGCAGGCTGATCTGGGTGTCGACCGCCTGTTCGATCTGCTGCACCGTCGCGCTGTTCTGCTCGACCAGCAACTCGCCGATGCGCGAGCCGATATCGAAGGATGTGTAAGCGGAGTGCGGCACGAACATGCGTGTCACGCTGCCGTCATCGTCGGCCGCGTTGGCCGCGCAGGGCGGGAACAGGAACAGGCCGAACTCGTTTTCGAGGTGGCCGATCGTTTCGCCCTCGATCTCGGCTCCGCCGGTGAGCTTGAGCGTCCAGCCCGAGTGTGCGCGGTGCGCAAGCAGCCCGGCATGCGGGTCGCCCGCGAGCAAGGGCGCGGGCCGCAGCGGGGTCGTCAGCGTGAGCGACTGGAACTGATCGAAGCGCAGCGGCAGGGTCGTTCGAGCGGGCGGCAATTGAACGTGCGCGACAGCTTCTTCGGGCACGAAAAATGTCAGCCGACCGCTCGTCCTCTTGCCGTTGCGGCCGACGATCTCACAGGGCATCGGATCGGTCTGCGGCGTTGCGATCGGGTAGCTCGCATACGGCGGCGTGGGCCAGCAAAAGGCCTGCGGGCTGAGCTTGTCGGCGTACTCGGACGCGGTCGACGGCGCTAGCACGTCCAGCGGCGCGACCAGGGTCGCGGCGTATTCCGGCGAGCTCCGCGCCCCCGAGCGCGTTTTTTCGAAGTCCGAATCCCATTCGAGCGGTGTCAACATCTCTGCCACGGCAGTCTCCCTCAGCGCTTGCCAACCCTTCTTCACCCGTGCATGGTGGGCCCGCGGGGCGTGGGACGATGCGGGGAAATGAGGCGTCGGGCCGCGACTGTTTGGGGGTTGGTGCTCGCCTTCTATGAACATATATTCGACTATGATGCCGCGGTGAAGCTCAAGGACGGCGAAAAGCTCCAGGCCATTGCCAGGGCCACGTTCGCGCTGGTCGAGCGGACCGGCCTGAGCGGCCTGACCATGGCCGCGATTGCGCGCGAGGCCGGTTTGGCAACCGGTACGCTGTACGTGTATTTCAAGTCCAAGGAAGAGTTGCTGGTCGGCCTTTACGAGCGGGCCAAGACGGAGACCGCAGCCAGTTTGATGAGCGGCGACGACCCGAGCGCACCGTTTCGCAGCCGCTTCCAGCGCATGTGGAACAACTGGCTGCAACACCGCCTTAAGCACTATGCGCAAGTGGTGTTTCTGGAGCAGTACTACAACTCGCCATGGTTCAGCGATGCCAGTCGCAACCTGTCAGCCAGGCTCATCAAGGATTGGACCGACCTGATTGACGCGGCCAAGGCGCAACAGATCCTGAAAGACGTTCCGACGGCGCTACTGATCAACAGCTTCGGGGGCTCGGTGCGCGAGACCGCCAACCTGCTGCGCTCCGGCACACTAGTGCACACCGATACCCACCTCGCGCTGGCGTTCGGGCTGTGCTGGGACGGCATCAAGGCCTGAGCCACTTGACCAGGCGGGCCAAGAGAGTTATCGTTTAGACGAATAAATATTCATCAAAGGATCGAGCCGTGAGCACGCTCCGCATTAAGCTGAAGTTCCGCTCAAGCGTAGTCAGTTGAGCGGCATCCAACTCCTTGTTGCTACGTATGATTTTCGGGCTTATGGCCCTTCTTTTTGATTGCGTTTGTAGTCACTAAATAAGTTGACGTATGGGCCTGTGAGGCTATAATTTCTGGCATGCCTGCTCGTACCGGTACCGCCCACGTCGTCACCACGACCCGCACCTACAAGGACACCGTCTACACCACTACGCTGCTGCGCCGCAGCTACCGCGAGGACGGCAAGGTCAAGAACGAGACCCTGGGCAACCTGTCTCACCTGCGCGAGTCGCTCATCGACATCATTCGCCGCTCCCTGCAGGGCGAGACCTTCGTCCCCGTTGACCAGGCCTTCACCGTTTCGCGCTCTGCGGCCCATGGGCACGTGCAGGCCGTTCGTGAGGCCATGAATGCTTTGGACTTCGCCTCGCTGCTGGGCACCAAGCGCTGTCGCGAGCGTGATCTCGTGGAGGCCATGGTCGCCTCGCGCATCCTCGCCCCCCACACCAAGCTGGCCACCACTCGCTGGTGGCACACCACCACGCTGGCCGAAGACTTCGGCGTTGTCGATGCCACCGAGGACGATCTGTACGCCGCGATGGACTGGTTGCTCCAGCGCCAGGACCGCATCCAGAAGAAGCTCGCCACGCGGCACCTGAGCGCCGGCGGCTTGGTGCTGTACGACCTGTCCTCCAGCTACCTGGAGGGCAAGACCTGCCCGTTGGCCAAGCTCGGCTACAGCCGCGATCGCAGGCGCAATTCGCTGCAGGTGAACTACGGACTGCTCACCGACCCGCGTGGCTGTCCGGTGGCCGTCTCGGTGCACGAGGGCAACACCAGCGACTCCACCACCTTGCTGCCCGCCGTGCAGCGGCTGCGCGAGGACTACGGTGTGCAGCGCATGGTCATCGTCGGGGACCGCGGCATGGTCTCCAACAAGGCCATCGAGGAGCTGCGCCACACCGATGGGGTGAGCTGGATCTGCGCACTCAAGAGCGGGGCCATCCGCGCGCTTGTCCAGACGGGTCAAGTGCAACTCGGATTGTTCGACGAGCGCAACCTGTTCGAATTCGAGTCACCGGACTTCCCCGGCGAGCGCTTGGTGGCGTGTCGCAATGGGGAGCTCGCCACGTCGCGTGCTCACACGCGCGCGAGCCTGCTGGCCGCCACCGACGCCGAGGCGGCGCTGGATGGCATCTACATCATCCGCACCTGCGTGCCCGCCCAAGAGATGGAGGCCGCCGATTGCGTGCGCAACTACAAGTCGCTGGCAAGCGTCGAGCGGGCCTTCCGCTCGCTCAAGACCGTCGACCTGAAGGTGCGCCCGATCCACCACCGCACGGAGAACCGCGTGCGCGCGCACATCTTCCTGTGCATGCTGTCGTACTACGTGGAGTGGCACATGCGCGAGGCCTGGCGCGGGCTGATGTTCGCCG
>JANYBE010000228.1 GCA_025360945.1 Rhizobacter sp.
CCGGTCGCCTTGTGCACCTGCAGAACCTTGATTCCGGTCTGCATCAGGAATTCCTTGGCGGCGAGCTCGCACCAGCCCTGGTCAGTCGAGCACAGCGCGGTGAGCTGCTGGCCCTGCGCCGAGGCCGATGTTGTGAACGCCGCGAGACCGAGCAGGGCCAAGGCGCGCGCCCCATGAAACCAAGTCATCGTCAAGCTGCTCCCCTTTGCTACTCGCTCGTGCCTATCACTTCACCGAAGCCTGCTCCGATCCGCAGCGGCCGCTGCCGGCACGAAGATACGCAACCGGTAAATATTTCAAAGGGGCTTTACCCTTGCCCGGCAATGACCCGATCCGATCGGACGAGGCATACTTTCGGCGATGAACCCCCGACTTGCCGCACCGGCCGACCCGGCCTATCAGATCATCCCCGCGCTAGTGCGTGAACATGCGCGTGCCCGACCCTTGCACGCCGCGCTGGTGCAAAACGCTACGACGTTCAGCTACGCCGCGCTCGACGCCTTGATGGACCGCGTCGCCGCCTCGCTGCAACGCGACGGCCTGCGCGCCGGCGACGTGATCGCAATCTGCGCGCAGGCGTCGCCGCTCTACGCCGCGGTGTTTCTCGGTGCGTTGCGCGCCGGCGTCACGGTCGCGCCGCTCGCACCCTCGGTCACGCCCGAGAGCTTTGCCGGCATGCTGGACGATGCCGCTGCGCGCTGGCTGTTCGTCGACGTCGCCGCCCTCGATGCACTGGGCGCGACGCCGCACGATCGGTGCATCGCGCTCGATGCCGCCGCACCGGGCACGCTGCTCGATCGCTGGCTGCTGCCGGATGGCGCCGCGCCCGTGCCCGTCGACGTCCCGCCCGAAGCGCCGTTCAACATCATCTATTCGTCCGGCACGACCGGCGCGCCCAAGGGCATCGTGCAATCGCACGGCATGCGCTGGTCGCACGTCGCGCGCGGTGCGGGCTACGGCTACGCGCCCGAGGGTGTGACGGTGCTGGCCACGCCGCTGTACTCGAACACGACGCTGGCCGTGTTCTTCCCTACCATCGCGTTCGGCGGCACGGTCGTGCTGATGGCCAGGTTCGATGCGGCGCAGTACCTTGCGCTCGCGCAGATGCGCCGCATGACGCACACGATGCTGGTGCCGGTGCAGTACCAGCGCATCATGGCGCTGCCGCAGTTCGACGCGCACGACCTTTCTTGCACACGGGCCAAGTTCTGCACCAGCGCTCCCTTCAGCGCCGCGGTGAAGGCCGACGTGGTGAAGCGCTGGCCCGGTGCGCTGATCGAGTTCTACGGCATGACCGAGGGCGGCGGCACCTGCATCCTGCTCGCGCACGCGAACCCGACCAAGCTGCACACGGTGGGCCAGCCGGCGCAGGGGCACGACATTCGCTTGATCGACGACGCCGGTATCGAGCTCTCGGCAGACGCGATCTCGGCCGGCGGCACCGGTGAAGTCGTCGGTCACTCGCCCGGCATGATGAGCGGCTACCACGGCCAGCCTGCGAAGACGCGCGAGGCCGAGTGGTTCGACGCGAGCGGCAAGCGCTTCATCCGCACCGGCGATGTCGGCCGCTTCGATGCCGACGGCTTTCTGACGCTGATGGACCGCAAGAAGGACATGGTCATCAGCGGCGGCTTCAACATCTACCCGAGCGACCTCGAGGCCGTTCTGCGCGGGCACCAAGCGGTGGTCGACGTGGCGGTAGTCGGCGTGCCCTCGGCGCAATGGGGCGAGACGCCGGTGGCGTTCGTCGTCAGGCGCGCGGGCTTCGGCAGCACCGAGGACGAGCTGAAGCAATGGCTGAACGCGCGCGTCGGTAAGACGCAGCGGCTCGCGGCGTTGCAGTTCATTTCCGAGCTGCCGCGCAGTGCGATCGGCAAGGTACTCAAGCGCGAACTTCGCGACAGTTTCAAGGCGCCCGACGGCGCGTCTCTTTGAACCCGGAGCAACCGACATGACATCCGCAACCTACGACTCGCTCGGCGCGAGCGGCCTGAAGGTCAGCAGGCTCTGGCTCGGCACGATGATGTTCGGCGACCAGACCGATAAGCTCGAAGCCGCGAACATCGTCGCCGCCACGCGCGACGCCGGCATCAACGCGATCGACACCGCGAACGCCTACGCCAGCGGCGAGTCGGAGCGCATCACCGGCGGGCTGATCAAGGCCGACCGCGCGCGCTGGGTGCTCGCCACAAAGGTCGCGAACGCCATGGGAACGGGTCCAAACGAGCGCGGCCTGTCGCGACTGCACATTCTGAGCGCTGTCGATGCGAGCCTGCAGCGACTGGACACCGACTGGGTTGATGTGCTGTACCTGCACCGCGAAGACGCAAGCACGCCGCTCGAAGAGACGCTGGCCGCGGTCTCGCACCTGATCGAACGCGGCAAGGTGCATCACTTCGGTCTGTCGAACTTTCGCGCCTGGCGCGTCGCGCGCGTGGCCGAGATGTGCCGCGCGATGGGCATCGCCCCGCCCATCGTCTGCCAGCCGCCGTACAACGCGATGTCGCGCCAGATCGAGACCGAGCTGCTGCCCTGCTGCGCGCACTACGGCCTCGGCGCCGTCGTCTACAGCCCGCTCGCGCGCGGCGTCTTGAGCGGAAAGTACGCCACGGGCGCCACTCCGCCCGAAGGCTCGCGCGCCGCACGCAACGACCCACGCATCATGCAGACCGAGTTCCGCGCCGAGTCGCTCACGCTCGCCTCGCGCATGGCCGAACATGCGCGCAGTCGTGGCCTCACGCCGACGCAGCTCGCGCTCGGTTGGGTCTGGAACAACGCGCTCGTGAACGGGGTGATCGGTGGCCCGAAGACGCTCGCGCAATGGCAGGACTACCTCGGTGCCCTGAACACGCCGTTCGACGCCGAAGACGAGGCATTCATCAGCGCGCTAGTGTCGACTGGGCATGCATCGACGCCGGGCTACAACGACCCGCAGTACCCGGTCGTGGGGCGGGTGGCGCGCGTCGGCTAAGCAGTTCGCCGATGTTGAAGACCAGAACGCCGACAACCCGAATCCAGACTTCCGTCGTCGGCGGCATGCCTAACAGAGACAGAAGCAGGTTCGGCACGAAGACGAGGGCCGCACCCAGCAACAGCAGATAGACGCCGAAGGCCTTGACGGTGAACGCTGCTCTCGACATGGCCGTGGTCCTTGAGAATCCTCACGCTTGACGTGAGTGAATTGCGCCAGATCGGGCTGGCGCAGGCCGACTCGACGGCAGGCTCAGGCTCAGGGCCTGTCGTCATTTGACGCCCGGACCGTGACGAACGGTCGCCGCTCAGGAGCTGACAGGCTTGAAGTAGCGCGCTTCGAGGAGTTTGGCGTTGGTCAGCCGCAGCGTGACGAGCACGCGTTCGAGCAGCGTCAGAGGCTTGATGCTGCCGTCGGGCAGGGTCAACACGGGACCGAGGATAGGCTCGTCATCGATCCTGGACTCTTGGTACTGCCGCACTGCTTCAGTCATGTTCGTCTCCTGGCTGTAATTTGCGCCCACCGGCCGCTACTCGGATTAGATATGTAACGAGCTGTATTTTAGGGTTCAATTTCCGCGAAGAGAAGAGAATTGTCACGCCGCCTCGTGCTGGGAAACCCGGCTGCGGATCTATTGCGACGGTCGGTTCGGGTGCGGCCGGCTAGCGAATTGCCGGGACGCCCATCACCGCATCCGGGAGCAGCGTCGCGATGCCGGGCAGGATGCAGATCAGCAGCACCGCGAACAGCATCAGCGCGACAAAGGGCAGCACGCCCCAGATGATGTCGGCAAGCGCAATGTCGGGCGCGATGTTCTTGATGACGAACAGGTTCAGCCCGACCGGCGGGTGAATCAGGCCCGTCTCCATCACGATCGTCATTAGCACGCCGAACCAGATCAGGTCGAAGCCGGCCTCCTTCAGCGGCGGCAGGATGATCGGCGCGGTCATCAGAATGATGCTGACGGGCGGCAGGAAAAAGCCGAGCACGATCACCATCAGCAGCACGGCGAGCAGCAAGACCCACTTCGACAGCTGCATGCCGACGATCGCCTGCGCTGCCGATTGGCTGATGTGCAGATAGCTCATCACATACGAGAACAGCAGTGACATGCCGATGATGAACATCAGCATCGTCGACTCCTTCAAGGTTGCGCTCAGGATCGGCGCGACGTCGCGCGGACGCCAGACGCCGTAGATGAGCGCAATCAGCAACAGCGCGAGCACGGCGCCGAGACCGGCCGTTTCGGACGGCGTCGCAAAGCCGCCGTACAGCGCCACCATCACGCCGATCAGCAGCAAAACGAAGGGCACGACGCGCGGTAGCATCTCGAACTTCTGGCGCGTCGTGAAGTTCTCGTCATCGAGCAGCGGCGACTTTGCACCACCGCACTCGAACACCGCACGCGCACGACCGAATTCCCGCCGGTAGTTCCAGGCGGCGTAGGCCGCAAACAGCGCAACCAGCAGCAAGCCCGGCCCGACGCCGGCGAGGAACAGCCGGCCCAGCGACTGTTCGGCTGCGACCGCATATAGGATCATCGTCACCGACGGGGGCAGCAAAATGCCCAGCGTGCCGCCGGCGGCGATGATGCCGGCAGCGAAGCCGGGCGAGTAGCCGCGGCGGCGCATCTCGGGGATGCCGGCGCTGCCGATCGCCGAACACGTTGCCGGGCTCGAGCCGGCCATCGCCGCGAACAGCGCACACGCGAACACGTTCGCGATGCCCAGGCCACCGGGCACACGCCCGAGCCACACGTGCATCGCCGCGTACAAGTCTTGCCCGGCTCGGGATCGGCCGATCGCCGCTCCCTTCAGGATAAACAACGGGATCGACAGCAGCGTGATGCTGGCCATCTCTTCGTAGACGTTCTGCGTGACCGTGTTGAGCGACGACGCGGGCATGAACAGGACCATGAATAGCATAGCCACGCCGCCGAGCGCAAACGAGATCGGCGCGCCGGAGAACATGAAGATCAGCGTCACCGCGCCGAACAGCAGGCCCAGTGAGAGCATGCTCATTGGACCGCTTTCTTCGTCAATCCGTTCAGGCGCGCGGCGAGCTGGATCAAGAGCTGCAAGGCCAGCAGCGTCATGCCGGCTGCCATGAAGCCGTATGGAATGGCCAGCGGCGGCGCCCACGACGACGAAGTAGTCTGCTTGTCGACCCAGGCCTCATGAAAGAGCGTCCACGACTTCCAGGCGAAGAAGGCGCAAAACAGCGTGCACATCAGGTCGACCCCAATCAGCCGCCAACGGTCGAGCGAGCGCGGCAGCCAGCCGGCGATCGCCTCGATGCCCACGTGCCCGCGCAACGACTGCACGAACGCGCCACACAGAAAGGTCGCACCGACGAGGCAGAAGACGGCCGCCTCGTCCTGCCAGTCGGTCGAGGCTTTTGTCAGGTAGCGCGAGACGACGCTGTAGGTCAGCACCAGCGAGGCTGCAAGCAGCGCCAGCATCCCCAGCACGACCATCGCCGCGTTGACGCGCTGGATCGCGCGTGCCAGTGGCCGCAGCCATGCCGGCGTGTCCGGGTCGATGCTTGCTCGTTGCCTCGGCGCCTCAGGTGCGGTGCTCACAACAGCTTTTGCGCCGCTTTAAGCAATGCTGCGCAGGACTCGCTCTTCTCGCCGAAGTCCTTCCACGCGGTCTCCATCGCAATGGTTTGCCACTTCTTCAGCGTCGGCTCGTCGATGTCGTAGAGCTTCGCACCGGCCTTGGCGTAGACCTCCGCGGCATACTTGTCGTCGACGCGTGCGGCATCGCGGCCGAAGGCCTCGAGCTCGGCACCGACGGCCATCACCACGTCCTGCTGCACCTTGGGCAGTGCGGCGAACACGCTCTTCGAGATCATCAACGGCTCGAGCATGAACCAATAGGTCTTGTTGCGCCCGGTCGTCAGGTGCTTGGCGATCTCCTCAAGCTTGAACGAGATGAAGCTGGTGCTCGAGGTCATCGCCGCGTCCATCGCGCCGGTCTGCATGGCGGCGTAGATCTCGTTCGACGGCAGCGAGATCACCGAGGCACCGGCTCGCTTGAGCATGCGGTCCATCTCGGCGCTGCCGCCGCGCACCTTCAGGCCCTTCGCATCGTCGGGCGCGACCAGTTGCCGACCGCGGCTGGCCACGCCACCCGCTTGCCATATCCAGCTGACGATGATCACGCCCTTTTCGTCGAGCACCTTGGACAGCAGCTTGCCGACCTCGGCGGTCTTGAACATTGCACCCTGTTCGTAGCTCGGCACCAGCGCCGGCATCAGACCGATGTTGGTCTCGGCCACTTCGCCCCCGGCATACGACAGCGGCACCAGACTCATATCGAGCGCACCCTTGCGCATCGCCGAGAACTGGGCGTTGGTCTTCATCAGCGACGAACCCGGATAGACCGAGCACTTCAGCGCGCCGGCGCTGCGCTTGTCGACCTCGGCTGCGAAGCGACGACACAGGCGGTCGCGAAAATCGCCTTCGGTCAACGTGCCACTGGGGAACTGGTGCGAGATCTTCAACTCGGCCGCAGCGAAGGCCGGCATGGTCACCAGGCCTGGAATCGTGCTTGCGCCTGCGGCCTGGATGATGCTGCGTCGGGTCAAGGTCATCGATGTCTCCTAGCTTCTTGCGCGCGATGATAGAAGCGGCGGCGCGGCGCTCCATCCGGTTCAGCCCGCGGTCACGAGCGCGGCGATCGCCGCGCCCAGCTCCTGCGTCGACGCGTGGCCGCCGAGGTCAGGCGTGCGCGGGCCTTGCGCCAGCACGGTCTCGATCGCGTGGATGATCGCGTCGTGCGCAGCGCGCTCGCCAAGAAATTCGAGCATGAGCGCCGCCGACCAGATCATCGCCACCGGGTTCGCGATGTTGCGGCCGAAGATGTCCGGCGCCGAACCGTGCACCGGCTCGAACAGCGACGGGAAACCGCGCTCCGGGTTCAGGTTGGCCGACGGCGCGAGGCCGATCGTGCCCGTGCACGCTGGGCCGAGATCGGACAGGATGTCGCCGAACAGGTTGCTTGCCACGACCACGTCAAAGCGCGTCGGCTGCAGTACGAAGCGCGCGCTGAGGATATCGATGTGCTGCTTGTCGACGGTGACCTGTGGATAGTTCTCGGCACACGCGTCGGCGCGCGAGTCCCACCATGGCATGCTGATCGCGATGCCGTTGGATTTGGTTGCGACCGTGAGGTGCTTGCGGGGACGCGACTGCGCGAGCTCGAACGCGTAGCGCAGCACGCGGTCGGTGCCAAAGCGCGAGAACACTGCCTCCTGGATCACGATCTCGCGTTCGGTCCCGGGGTACATCGTGCCGCCGAGGTTGGTGTACTCGCCTTCGGTGTTCTCGCGCACGATGAAGAAGTCGATGTCGCCGGCCTTGCGCGGCTTGCCATTCATGTCCACGAGTGGCGACGACACGCCCTCGAACAGCCGCACCGGGCGCAGATTGATGTACTGGTCGAACTCGCGCCGGAACTTCAAGAGCGAGCCCCAAAGCGAGACGTGATCGGGCACGGTCTCAGGCCAACCGATGGCGCCGAAAAGCAGCGCATCCTGGCCTTGCAACTGCGCCTTCCAGTCCTCAGGCATCATCTTGCCGGTCTGCGCAAAGTAGTCGCAGCTCGCCCAGGCGATGGGCGTAAGTTCGAGCCCGATGTCGAAGCGTTGCGCCGCAGCGTGTAGCACACGCACGCCCTCGGGCATCACTTCCTTGCCGATCCCGTCACCCGGGATCACGGCGATCCTATGGGTCTTAGCCATGTTGCCCTCCTGCTGAAAAGCGAGGAGGTCATCGTACCCGCCAGATCAGGCCGTGGCCGGCTTCGGGAACACCGCCGCGCGCCAGCCACGTCGCTCGAACGGTTGCCAGGCACCGTCGGGCAGCGCAAGGCGATCGGCGACCGCGAACAGCACGGCCGGATGAACCGCCATTCCGATGTGGCTGCTGACGACCTCGATGTTCTCGGTGTGCGGCAACTCCGACGCTTCGATGCTGCTCTGCCACGCGACCACGCCATCGCTGCGGCTGTAGATCGAGGTCGTCGGCACCTGGGGCGGACGCGTCACCTGTTGCCAGCGCTGCGGGTCCACCGAGCTCGTGCCGCTGGTGAACTCGAAGACGCGCCATGCATTGCTCGAGCGCGGATGGCCGGTCACCGGACTGCCGAGCGTGATCACGCTGCGCACCGCGTCTGGCCGCTGCGCCGCGAGCAAGCGCGCATAGGCGCCGCCCAGGCTCTGGCCGATCAAGCTGAGCTTGCGGCCGCTTTGCGCATGCAGGCGATCGATGGTAGCCAGCATCGCTTCCTCGATGCCGGCACGCGGACCGTAGTTGCGGCCCAGGCCCCAGCCGTGCACGTCGTAGCCGCGGCGTGTCAGGAAGTCGCGCAGCAGCCTGGTCGAGACGTCGCTGGCGACCAGGCCCGGCAGCACCAGCACTGGGTGGCCATCGCCGCGCTTTGCCAGACGCAGCCACGGCAGCGCGGCGACGCCCGCGGCGAGCTCCCACGCGGCGCGCAACTCCAGCAGTTGCAGCAGCCGCGACGGCGCGGCAATGTGCGGGACGGTGGCTTGAGTCATGAGGTGTCTCCTTGTTGTCGTGCGGGGTCTAGCGAAGATATTTGGAACGCAGGTAGTTCAGGTAGTCACGCGCCTCGCCCACCACATATGGGGACAGAAACGTCAGCGTGTAATACGCCGCCAGCGCCGGCTCGGCATGCGCGGCCACGCTGCTGCGTTTGGGCGTGAGGCGCTTGAAGGTAAACCAGCAGGTGGTCGAGAAGACGATCTGCAACGCGAGCATCTCGATCTCCTCGATGCCCGCATCGATCACGCCGGCCTGCCGCAAGCCCGTGCACAGGCTGCGCGCCGCGAGCAGGTTTCGCGCCGTAAGCGCCTGCGCGCGGCTCTCGAGATCGGGGTATTCGTTGAGCAGGTAGTCGACATCGCGGTAGACGAAACGGTACGCGTTGATCGCCTCGAAAGTGAGGTGCAGCGAGAGCCATACGTCGTCGAGTGCGTCGACCTGGGCAGCCGCTTCCATGCAGGCCGACAGCCGCTCCTCGAAGTGCCGGAACAGCGTGGCAACGATCAGCTGCTTGGCCTTGAAGTGATAGTGCAGATTGCCCGGGCTGATGCCAAGCTCGGCGGCGATGCGGTGCGTCGACACCTTGGCCAGACCTTCCGCGTTGAACAGCGCAAGGCTGGCCTCCAGGATGCGGTCACGGGTTCGCGTGGCGACGACCGTCATGCGGGCGTGCGGGTCAACGACGGCGCGCTGCCGCCTTCAAGCTGCGCACTTCTTCTTTCAGCGCGACGACTTCGTCGACCAGGGTCTTGAGCGCGTCGGCCGACGGCACACCCATGCGCTCGAGCGCGTGGGCGACGCGCTGGTCGAACACGGCTTCGAACTTGCGCAGGCCGAAGGCTTCGGCCGCGAGCTTGCTCGCGGTGCCCTCGCGCGCGCCAAGGACCTGCGCCGGCTCGAGCCCGAGGATCGCCTCGAATACGCGGCTCTGGCGCTGTGCGACATCGTGACGCGCCTTGTCCAGCGCTTGCAGGCCGGCGCGGATCAGGTTTGGCTTGCCCGGTTCGGGCGTCGCTTCCGCCGCAGGCTGAACGGCGGCCGCAATAGGCTTGCGCGGCGCGCTGCGCTTGGCTGCGGGTGATTTCGTTTTCGTGACCATCATCGCTTCCTTCACGAACATGATGCCCGACAAACATCGTGCGGCGCATGAGCAAAGGCCCTCGGTTTTGCGAAGGCCTTCGGTTCGCGGTAGAGGCGTGAAATTACGCGCGGGCCTTGACGCGACGCACGGCCTTCTTGACCACGCGCTTGGCCTGGGCCACGACCGGTGCGGCTTTGGCTTCGGCGCCGGCAACGCGTGCCGACAGACGCTTCGTGCCTTCGGCGGCACGGGATACGAGCGTCAGCGAAACCTTGGCGACCGGCAGGATCGCGACGGTACCGACCTTGGTGATCGCCTTCGTGTTCAGCGCTTCCTCGACCCGGTCGGTAGCTACGGCCATGCGCTGGATGCCGCCGCTCACGCCACCGGCGATGAAGTCGATGGCCTGTTCGGCACGGTCCGAACCGGTGTTGATGCCTTGTTCGACCAGATTCGTGATCTGCGTCTGCACCTTAAACAGGTTGGCCTTCGCGTCGTCGGTAATGATGGGCAGCGCGCCGCTCTTCAAGAAGGTGACATAGCGCGTGTTCGCGCCGATGACCAGACGCTGCGCGCCACTGCGGTACGCGTCGACGAGGTGCTTGCTGGCTTGCGAGTACTGGCCGACGATGTCGCTGGCAACCGAGCTGAGGGATTGGGTGGTCATGGGGGCTCTCCGTAAAGGGCTGTTGGGGATGAAGTCATCATCCGCGACAAGCCCTAGGCACTGAAAGCTAAACGCGTTCGAAACCTAGTACGGTTGGCCTAGGATCCCGCCAGACTGCGAGGCATCAGGGGCGCACGGCCGGCGTCTCGATGCGCAAGCCGGCGGCGCGCGCATTGAGGTAAAGCTCGAGCTCGGTGAATTCCAGCGCGCCATATGCGAACGGCTCGGCCCGCACGCCGTTTATGCAGCTGCGCAATCGGCGTTGCAGCGACGCCATGCCTTGCCATTCGAGCCGGTACTGCGGGTAGCCGGTCGGGTGCGCCTGCGGAATTGTGCTGCCGCCCAAACGCTGACCGGCATGATCGTCGTGGCACTGCGCGCAGGAAAAGTCGAGCTGACCCATGCGCCGCCGGAAGAGTTGCTCGCCACGCTCGCGGAACGGTTGCAAACGCGGATCGTCGGGCGGCACGATCGGCAGGCCGCGCGACTGGAAGCCCACATAACTCTCGATGCTCAGCAGCGCGTCGCTCTCAGGCGCGAGCGGCGTGGTTCGCTGGTGCGTGGCGATGCGCTGGCCGAGCGTGACCGGGCGCTGTAAGACCGCATCGAAGCTCGGATAACGCGCCGCCACACCACGCATGCCGGTCGCCGCGTCGCCGTGACAACGCGTGCACTCCCGAGCCCACATCGCCTCGCCCTCCTTGACCCACAGCATCGCCGGGTTCTCGGCGTCGTTGTGCTGCATCGCCTGGAGTTGCGGCGACATGTCGTCCAAGCCGGAGTGGCGCGGGTCGGCGCCGAACGCCTGGGTCGCCGCCAGCATCAGCAACGCGAGCTGCCTCATGTGACGGCTAGCGACGCGGTCTCGGTCTGCGTGAAGCCGTTGTCGCCACTCCAGACGAAGCGCAGCGTGCCGCTCGCGGTGGCGACGGTCGAGAACGCGATGAACGGGTTCGCCGCGACGGCGGGAAACAGCTCGGCGCTGAACACCAGCACGTCGTCGCGACCGTCGTTGTAATGGCAGGCGAAGCGCCGGATCAGGTTGCGCGGTCGGATCGAGCCGTCCTCGGCGGCGCGGTAGCCCGTTTCCATCGGATGCGCGATCAGCGTGCGGATCTCGATCACGTCGCCGCGCTTGGCCGTGTTGGGCATGGTGACGAGTGCGCGGGCCATGCTCAGGGTTCCACGCAGGCAGCGAGCGTGACCAGCACGTCGACGGTCTTGGACCAGCACGAACCGTCGCTCATCTTCGCGACCGCAACGAGCTGCTGCGAGGTCGCAAGACGGATGCGCGTCGAGACCGTCGCACGACCGGCACGCGGGCCGAGAAAGAAATTCGCCACATCGCGCTGCGGATTGCTTTCGTTGAAGATCGCGATCGCCTTGACGTGGTCGGTCTCGCTCATGGCGCTCTGCACCCGCACCGTGATCGGCACGGTGTTGCCGTTCTCAACCAGCGGCGAGATATCAAACTCGACGCGCTCCTCGCGAACCGACGCGCCGCCAGCGAATTGCCTGATCACGGCCGCGAGTTCGTCGGCATTCGCCGTCGCCGTGCGCGCCCAGACCGAGCCGGCGAGGCCGGCCACGGCGGCGAGCGCATCACGGCGTTTCATTTCAGCGTGCGCAGAAACGCCACCACGTCTTCGACCTGCTGTGCACTCAGCACGGCCTTGTCGCGCCACGCTGCGCCGACGCGCTCCAGGCCGTCGGTGCGCTGGTACGAGGGCATCAGGGTCTGCGGGTTGACGCGCCGGCCGTCGACGAGGCGCAACCGCAGCTGGCCTTCGGACCAGCGCGTGCCCGCGCCCGTCAGATCGGGTCCCATGTTCCCTTGAAAGCGCTCTTCGGCGAACGGCCCGCTGTGGCACAGCAGGCACAAGCCGAGCTGGCGGTTGACGACGATCGCGCGGCCGCGCGCTGCGCTACCGGGCACGTCGGTCAGCGGCGCGGCAATCGCATCGTCGGCCGCGTGCGCAGCCATGCCCGTCAAGAGCATCGCGAGTGCAAACCACGCACGCATCACGCCTTCTTCAGGCTGTGATTCTTCAGCGGCAGATCGCGGATGCGCTTGCCGGTCGCGGCGAAGATCGCGTTCAGCACCGCCGGCGCCGCGACCGCGATCGTCGGCTCGCCGACGCCGCCCCAGAAGCCGCCGGATGGCATCAGGATCGCCTCGACCCTGGGCATGTCTTCCATGTGCACGACGGGATAGTCGCTGAAGTTCTGCTGCTCGATGCGGCCGTCCTTCACAGTGCAGCCACCGAACAGCGCGGCCGACAGGCCGTAGGCGAACGAGCCCTCGACCTGGGCCGCGATCTGTTGCGGGTTGACCGCGTGGCCTGGGTCCGTGGCGGCGACGATGCGGTGCACCTTAAGTACACCGGCGTCGCTGACCGAGACCTCGGCGCAGGCCGCCACGTAGCTGCCGAAGCCCATGATCTGCGCCAGACCGCGGTAGACCTTCTGGCCGCTCACGTCGGGCGCCGGCTCGCCCCAGCCGGCGCGCTCGGCGACGGCATTCAGCACCGCGAGGTTCTTCGGCGAACCGGTCAGCAGCTTGCGGCGCAGCGCGAGCGGATCCTGCCGGGTCAGATGAGCGATCTCGTCGATGAAGCTCTCGACATAGATCGCGTTGTGGTTCAGGTTCACGCCACGCCAGAAACCTGGCGGTACGTGCGGGTTACGCATAGCGTGGTCGATCAACAGCGCCGGCAGCTTGTAGCTGAACGTGCCCTCGGGGCCGCTCGGGTTCAGGCCCTGGAACACCACCGGGTCGCGCCCGTTCACGAGGTTCTGCGGCAACAGCCCGGCGACGATCGACTGACCGGAGATTCGCATGTGAAGCCCCGTCACGTTGCCCTGCGCGTCAAGGCCCGCGGTCATCTTGCACTGGGTCACCGGATGGTACTTGCCGTGCGCCATGTCCTCTTCGCGCGACCACAGCATCTTGATCGGCGTGCCCGGCATCTGTTTCGCGATCGACACCGCCTGCGTGACCCAGTCGTGCGCGCCACGCCGACCGAAACCGCCGCCGAGGTTGAGTTTGTAGACATCGCACTTCGCCGGCGGCAGACCGGCCGCTTCGGCGGTGGCGGCAAGCGCGGCTTCGCCGTTCTGCGTCGGGCACCAGACCTCGCAGCGTTCGGGTGTCCAGCGCACCGTCGCGTTCATCACCTCCATGCACGCATGGTTCTGGTACGGGTACGAGTAGACGGCCTCGATTTTGCGCGGCGAGTCGGCAATCGCCTTGCGCGCGTCGCCCGATTCATTGCCGACGATTGCCTGCGGCGCGTCCAGCCCTTCCTTTAGGAACGCCGCGATCGTCGCGCTCGAGACCTTAGCGTTCGGGCCTTCGTCCCACTCGATCGGCAGCGCCTCAAGCGCGGTCTTCGCGTGCCACCAGGTGTCGGCAATCACGGCGACGCCGCTATCGCCGACCTGCACGACCTTCTTCACGCCGGGCTTGCCCGCGATCGCCGCGGCGTTGAAGCTCTTGACCTTGCCACCGAAGACCGGGCAGTCCTTGACCGCGGCATTGAGCATGCCGGGCAGCTTCAGATCCATGCCAAACACTTGCGAGCCGTCGAGCTTGGGCGAGGTGTCGAGGCGCTTGACCGGCTGGCCCGCGATCTTCCAGTCCTTCGGGTCTTTCAGCATGACCTCGGTGGGGGGCTTCAGCGTGCCCGCCGCGGCGGCGACCTTGCCGTAGCTCGTGGTGCGGCCCGAAGGCTTGTGCGTGATCACGCTGCGCGCCGCAATGCATTCGTCGGCCGGCACGTTCCATTCATTCGCCGCCGCCTGCACCAGCATCACACGCGCCATCGCACCGCCCTTGCGCACATAGTCGTTCGACTCGCGGATGCCGCGGCTGCCGCCGGTCGAGAAGTTACCCCAGACACGGTTGCGCGCGAGGTTGGTTGCCGGCGTCGGGTACTCGGTCGTGACCTTGGCCCAGTCGCATTCGAGCTCCTCGGCGACGAGCTGCGCGAGGCCGGTCAGCGTGCCCTGCCCCATCTCGGAACGCGCGATGCGGATCACCACCGTGTCGTCGGATTTGACGACGACCCAGGCGTTGACCTCTGCACTTGCGGACGCTTCCTGCGCCTGCGCATCGAGCGGAATGTGAAAGCCGATCACCAGGCTGCCGGCGGTCGCGGCCGAGGCACCGAGGAAGTGGCGGCGCGAGAGTGCGGAGGTGTTCATCGAAGGTTCCTGTCTCTGGCCCCCGCGGCGTGCTTGATCGCAGCGCGTACGCGGTTGTAGGTGCCGCAGCGGCAGATGTTGGTCATCGCGGCGTCGATGTCGGCGTCGGTCGGCCTGGGCTTGTCTTTCAGCAGCGCGGCCGCCGCCATGATCATGCCGGCCTGGCAGAAGCCGCACTGCGGCACGTCGAGCGCGGCCCAGGCCTTCTGGATCGGATGCGACGCGTCCTTCGACAGGCCTTCTATCGTCACGATCTTGTCGGTGGCCGAGACGCTGCCGACCGGTCGCACGCAGGTGCGCGTGGGCACGCCGTCGATGTGCACCGTGCAGGCGCCGCACTGGGCGATGCCGCAGCCATACTTGGTGCCGGTCAGGCCGAGCTGCTCGCGCAGCACCCACAGCAGCGGCGTATCGTCTTCGGCCTGGAACTCGCGCGCCGAGCCGTTCACATTGAGAGTCGTCATCGGTGTGTCCTCCTCAAGGCTGACCGATTATGTGACGGCTGTGGACAATGCGCAGAGAACGGCATTGAAGGGATAAGGGATGAAGGCCAAGACGGGCAAGGTGCGCATCGGCGGTGCGTCGGGCTTCTGGGGGGACACGGCACTGGCGGTGCCGCAGCTGCTGGCCGCCGGCGAGGTCGACTATCTGGTGTTCGACTACCTCGCCGAGGTGACGATGTCGATCCTGGCGGCGCAGCGGACGAAGGATGCGAGTGCCGGCTACGCACACGACTTCGTTCACATCATGATGCGCGAGGCGCTGCCGCAGCTGCATGCACGCGGCATCCGCGTCGTCGCCAACGCCGGTGGTGTGAACCCGCGCGCGTGCCGCGACGCGCTGCAAACGCTGGCGGCCGAGCTCGGCATTACGCTCAAGATCGGCGTGGTGCTCGGCGACGATCTGGTGACGCGGGCAAACACGTTCCGTGACGCGGGCGTGACCGAGATGTTCAGCGCTGCACCGTTTCCGCACCGGGTGGCCAGCATAAACGCCTACCTCGGCGCGCTGCCGATCGCGCGTGCGCTGGCGGCCGGCTGCGACGTCGTGATCACCGGTCGCTGCGTCGATTCGGCGGTCACGCTGGGCGTGCTGATGCACGAGTTCGGCTGGAGCGCCGACGCCTATGACCGTCTCGCACAGGGCACGCTCGCCGGCCACCTGATCGAGTGCGGCGCACAGTGCACCGGCGGCCTGTTCACCGACTGGGAGACGGTTCCCGACTGGGAGAACATTGGCTTTCCAATCGTCGAGGCCAGTGCCGACGGCAGCTTCGTGATCACCAAGGCGCCAGGCACCGGCGGGCTCGTGACACCGGCGACCGTGGGCGAACAGCTGCTCTACGAGATCGGCGACCCGCGCGCCTACTTTGTGCCGGACGTGAGCTGCGATTTCACGCAGGTGCGCATGACGCAGCAGGCCGAGCACCGCGTGCTCGTGAGCGGCGCGATCGGCCGCCCGCCGACGGCGCAATACAAGGTCAGTGCGACCTATGCGGACGGCTTTCGCAACACTGGCTTGCTGACGATCGCCGGCGCGGACGCGGTGCGCAAGGCGCAGCGTACCGGCGCTGCGCTGCTCGCGCGCATGCAGCGCATGCTCGAAGCGCGCGGATTGCCGCCGTTCACCGAGACGCGCATCGAGGTGCTGGGCGGCGAAGACATGTTCGGTGCGAACGCGAAAGCCTGCGCCTGCGAAGTCGTGCTGAGGATGAGCGCAAAGGCGGCGTCGAAAGACAGCCTGGAGCTCTTCGCGCGCGAGTTCGCGCCGGCCGCAACTTCGATGGCGCCGGGCACGCTGGGACTGGTCGGCGGCCGGCCGAGCCCAACGCCGGTGGTGCGGCTGTTCTCGTTCCTGCTGGACAAGTCCGACGTCGCCATCGAGATCGACATTAACGGGGAGCGCGATGTGGTGGCAATTCCGTTGCGAGGCGGCTTCGACCTCGCGTCGCTCGGCCCCGCGCGCAGTCACGCGAACGCGGCAGCGGATGGCAAGAGACTTGTCCGGCTGATCACGCTCGCCCACGGCCGCTCTGGCGACAAGGGCAATACGGCGAACATCGGCATCATCGCGCGTCGCGCCGAGGACCTGGCCGCACTGTCGGCCTGGCTTACGCCCGAGCGTGTCGCCGCGCACTTCGCGCACCGCACGCCAAGCCGCGTTGAACGCTTCGACCTACCCGGCCTGAACGCGATCAACTTCGTGCTGCACGACGTGCTCGGCGGCGGCGGCATGGCCTCGCTGCACACCGACAACCTCGCGAAAGCTTATGCGCAAGTGCTGCTCACGATGGAGCTGCCTGGTTGATCGGATGCAAGCCTCGCTTCTCGAACCAGTGCGTGATGCGCACACCGTCCCAGTGCAGCGCAATGTGCGCGCCGGACCGCGCGTTGCGCAACGCTTTCGGGCGAAACACGCCGACGCACAAACCGCCCTCGTGTCGCACGCTGGGGAACTGCACGCCCCAGCTTCCGGCCTCGCGCAGGCGCCGCGCGAAGATCTGAGGTGCGGCGTAGTTGTCCGGATCGAGCAGCGCATTGCCGCGCTTACCGAGCCCACGCAGGTCGTGCAGCTCGGCATCCAGGTGGGCGCTGATCGCGCGCATGTCCAGGTCCATCGCCGGCTCGTTGGTGCGTGACAGGAATACCGCGCGGTGATGGCTGACCTCGGCGATCGCCGTGTCGATCGCGTGCGCCGCGTAAAAGACGCCGTAGCTGCCGTCGGAAAAGCGCGACCCTTCCGGATTTAGGTGCGTGAATGCCGCCATGATCACCGTACTGCCGGCGCCGCTGACACGCTCATCGGGCGCCACGAGCTGCAGCTGGCCGATCTCGTCGCGAATGCGCGGGTTGGTCAGCGACTCGATCGCGAACGCCACGTCGAGGTCGGCCGGATCGGCAATCGTGTCGTAGAGCCCGACGGTCGGGTAGCGCGACGGGATCAGGCGGTGGCAGGGACGCCAGCTCGTCTGTACGAGCGGAACATCTTTCAACGAGATCAAGCCTTGCCGCCTCGCTGCGCGTCCAAGTAGTGGCGTACCACGTACAGATCGGCAACTTGCCCGCCCATCATCCGGTCCAGCGCGGACCGTCCGCCAAACAGCGGCGCCGCGTTGGGCTCGCGCACCCAGGCGTCGGCACGCTGCTCAAGCGGCAGGAGGATCTGCAGGGCTGCGTAGATGCCGAACAGGTAGGACAACCGCTCCAGCACATGCCGATCGAGCGGGCCGACCTTGCCGCTCTTCCATTGATACAGCGTTGTGCGGCCGACGCCGAGCAGTGTGGTCTGCTCGTTCACGTCGAGCTGCCAGGCTTCGGCGAGGCGCCAGAAGGTGCGCAGCGCCGCCTGTGCGGCACCGGCCGAGGCAAGATCAGGCGCGGATGGAAGATGCTGAAGGATCGCGTTCATGGACACAGAGTAGTTCAAATACGGACAAATATCAACAATTTGTCCGCATACGAACAAGTGGTGTCAGCGCGCGTGCGTCACACCGCCATCGACTACCAGCGTCGAGCCCATCACGTAGTCGCCGGCACGCGAGGCGAGGTAGATCGCCGCGCCGGCCATGTCCTCGTCGCGACCGATGCGGCCGGCCGGGATGTGCTTGGCCGTCTCTTCGGCATGGTCGCGAGCGACGCGGTTCATGTCGGAGGCGAACGCGCCCGGCGCGATCGCGCTGACGACGATGTTGTCCTGTGCCAGCCGCAGCGCCATGCGGCGCGTCAGCTGGATCAGGCCGGCCTTGCTCGCGGCGTACGAATACGTCTCCTGCGGATTGACCGAGATGCCGTCGATCGATGCGATATTGATGACCTTGGCCAAGTGGTCGGTCGCTGCCTTCTTCAGCATCGGCGTCAGGGCCTGCGTCAGAAAGAACGG
>JANYBE010000262.1 GCA_025360945.1 Rhizobacter sp.
GCATTCACCTCAACGGCCAAAGCTGATACCGTCGACGTACGTGAGACCGCGCCCGTGGGTGGCTTCGGCATCGGCCGATACCGAGACGCTGATGATTTCGGAGACTTTCCCGCCCGCCTCTTCGCCGAACACGAGCTTGTACGCGGCGATCGGAACCTGGCGTTTCGGCACCTATTGCCCGAGTCGGTCGGCGCCGCTTTCGAAGACGATGAAGCGGGCGGGAAAGTCTCCGAAATCATCAGCGTCTCGGTATCGGCCGATGCCGAAGCCACCCACGGGCGCGGTCTCACGTACGTCGACGGTATCAGCTTTGGCCGTTGAGGTGAATGCCGACGTCGCCGCTCGGGCGCGCGATCACTTCATCGGAATGACCGTTCCGCGGTCGACGGCGACGGCGGTCACGCTGTTCTTGGGCGAGCCTTCGATGACGCGGTCCGAGTAGGTGAGGTAGACGAGCGTGTTGCGCTTGCGGTCGACCATGCGCACAACTCGCAGCTTCTTGAACAGGAAGGACTGTCGCTCGCTGAAGACCTCTTCTTGATCGGGCAGCGGCTTGACGAAACTGATCGCTCCGACCTGCCGGCACGCGATCGACGACTCCGCCTTGTCCTCCGCGAGACCGACGGCGCCCTTGAGGCCACCGGTCTTGGCGCGCGACACATAGCAGGTCACACCGCCGACTTTCGGATCGTCCCAGGCATCGACGACGATCTTGTGATCGGGGCCAATGAGCTTGAACACCGTGTCGACCTCGCCGATGGGTTCGGCCTGCGCGGTCCATGCGACGCCGGCGACAAGCACTGCAAACAACTTTTTCATTCGATCTCCTGCGCGAGCGCTGTCTATCGCTGCTTGTACTGCGTCTTTCCGAACAGCGCCTCGCGCGCCTTGTCGTCGACCAGCGGCTTGCGCTGCGACGCCAGTACCTCGACGCCGCGCTGCACCGCGGGCCGCGCGGCGATCTCGTCGAACCAGCCCTTGAGGTGCGGGTAGTCGTTCCAGTCAATTCCCTGGTTCTTCCAGGAACGCAGCCACGGGAAGATCGCGATGTCGGCGATGCAGTACTCGGACCCGGCAATGTATTTGCTTCGGGCCAGGCGCTTGTCCATCACGCCGTAGAGGCGCCTGGCCTCGTTCGTGTAGCGGTCGATCGCGTAGGCGATCTTCTCGGGTGCGTAAAGGCGGAAATGATGCGTCTGGCCGAGCATCGGGCCGACGCTGCCCATCTGGAACATCAGCCATTCCAGCATCGCGTAGCGCCCGCGCGTGCTCGACGGCATGAATCGGCCAGTCTTGGCGGCGAGGTACATCAATATTGCGCCCGATTCGAACAGCGAGATCGGCCGGCCATCGGGTCCGTCCGGGTCGACGATTGCGGGGATCTTGTTGTTCGGGCTGATGGCCAGAAACTCCGGCTTGAACTGATCGCCTGCGCCGATGTTCACGGCCGTCACGCGGTAGGGCAGCCCGCATTCCTCCAGCATGATGTGAACTTTGTGCCCGTTCGGTGTGGCCCACGAATACACTTCGATCATGATGAGTTCTTCCTCGACGCACACGTGGTGTGCCCTCGGCTGTCACTCTAGTTGATTGGGCACTGCAATGCTCGACTCATTCAAACGCCTGTTCGCTAGCCGTGGTGATGACGCCGAGCACGACTACGCTGATGTAGCAGAATGGGCCAAGCGCCGCGGCTTGGGCTTCAAGCGCGTGCGCGGCGAAGCCGGCTTCGTGATCGACGGGCTGCTCGACGCCAAGCCCTGGCGCATCGAGTGGGGTTCGTCGCAGCGCGACTACATCGTCGGCCATGAACTGCGCCTGCGCATGGAGCTCGACCTGCCCTCGGACGCGCAGATGTTGCTGCTCTCGCGGCCGCTGATGGACACGCTGGAGCGCAAGACCTTCGAAGAGTTCACCGACAACGTGCAGACGCAGATCGGCACCAAGACGCCCGAAGAGATGCGCTGGCTGGTGATGTTCCCCAAGGTCAACATGAGCACGCTGAAAACGCTGCGCGCGCGCTTCGGTGCGGTGGCAAGCGCGCCCGAGGCCGGCCTCGCGTGGCTCACAGGGCCACTCGGGAATGCGCTCGAGCAGGCCGCGAATCGCCTGTTGCTCGATGAGCCGCCGTTCCTGCTGATGACGCTGCGCGGTCGGGCCTACCTACGTATGCAGCTGCCCACGCCCAACGCGCCGGACATCGGTGCGGCGCTCGCGCTGTTCGAGACCGCCGTCGCGCAGGCCACGCTCGTCAGCGGCCACACGTCGGGCAAATCGCGCGACTGGAACAACAGCTCGGCCAGCACCGCCTGGCAGACTTTTCAGCCAGACGAGATTGCCGACCCGCGCAAACGCAAGTAGACGATTACAGTCCCAAAGCGCTTCGCGGCGCCCCTCGCGGGGGGGCGGCCGCCGGGCTCGGGGCGCCCCAGCGCTCAACCGGCCATGATTGAGCGACGATTAGGCGTACTTGCCGAGCTCGAGCTTGGCGATCGCGTTGCGGTGCACTTCGTCCGGGCCGTCGGCAAAGCGCAGCGTGCGCGCACCGGCGTAGAAACCGGCCAGCGGGAAGTCCTCGCAGACACCGCCGCCGCCATGCGCCTGCATCGCCCAGTCGATCACCTGCAAGGCCATGGTCGGTGCGACGACCTTGATCATCGCGATCTCGGCCTTGGCGGTCTTGTTGCCGGCCACGTCCATGATCCACGCAGCCTTCAGCGTCAACAGCCGGGCCATGTCGATCTTGCAGCGTGCCTCGGCGATGCGCTCGCGCGTCACGCCCTGTTCGGCCACGGTGCGGCCGAACGCGACGCGCGACGAGGCGCGCTTGCACATCAGCTCGAGCGAGCGCTCGGCCAGGCCGATCAGGCGCATGCAGTGGTGGATGCGCCCCGGCCCGAGCCGGCCTTGCGCGATCTCGAAGCCGCGGCCCTCGCCGAGCAGGATGTTGCTCGCGGGCACGCGCACGTTGGAGAAGTCGATCTCCATGTGGCCGTGCGGCGCGTCGTCGTAGCCGAACACCGACAGCGGGCGCAGCACCTTGATGCCGGGCGTGTTGGCCGGCACCAGGATCATCGACTGCTGCGAGTGGCGTGGCGCGTCGGGGTCGGTCTTGCCCATAAAGATGTAGATCTGGCAGCGCGGGTCGCCAGCGCCGCTGATCCACCACTTGCGGCCGTTGATGACGTAGTCGTCACCCTGGCGCTCGATGCGCGACGCGATGTTCGTCGCATCGCTGGACGCGACCGCCGGCTCGGTCATCGCGAACGCGCTGCGGATCTTGCCGTTCAGCAGCGGCTCCAGCCACTGCTCCTTGTGCTCGGACTTGCCGTAGCGCTCGATCGTCTCCATGTTGCCGGTGTCGGGCGCCGAGCAGTTGAAGACCTCGGAGCACCAGGGCACGCGGCCCATGATCTCGGCGAGCGGCGCGTAGTCGCTGTTGCTCAGGCCGAAATCGCGGCCGTTGTGGGCCGAGCCCTCGCCGCCGGCGGTGGGCGGCAGGAACAGGTTCCACAGCCCCGTCGCGCGCGCCTTCGGCTTCAGTTCCTCGATCGTGTTCAACGGCGTCCAGCGCTTGCCGGCCGCGGTGTTCGCGGCGATCTCGGCCTCGTACCTGGCTTCGGCCGGGTAGATGTGCTCGTCCATGAACTTCAGCAGTTTGGCCTGAAGTTCGAGAGTGCGGGGTGAGTAGGCGAAATCCATGGTGGTGTCTCCTTCGGGTGTTCGGTGTCAGGCGCGCTGGGCCAGCGTCCAGCCCATTTCGGCGAGCGGTCTCGCACCGGCGCCAGCTTGACGTGCTTGTGCGCTCGACGCTGTCCCCATCTCGACACGTTTCGCAATTCCTTGCAGGATGCCGGCGAGGCGGAACATGTTGTAGGCGAGGTAGAAGCTCCAGTCGGCCATCACGGCGTCGGGGTCGGCGCGACCGGTTCTTTCGCAATACCGGCGCACGTAGCTCTTCTCGTCGGGAATGCCGAGCGCCTGCAGGTCGAGGCCGCCGATGCCGCGGAACTGACCCGGCTGGATGTGCCACGACATGCAGTGGTAGCTGAAGTCGGCGAGCGGGTGGCCGGTGGTCGAGAGCTCCCAGTCCAGCACCGCGATCACGCGCGGTTCGCTGGCGTGGAACATCAGGTTGTCGAGCCGGTAGTCGCCATGCACCACCGACACCTGGGTGTCGTCGCGCGCGCTGGCCGGGATGTGTGCCGGCAGCCATTCCATCAGCCGGTCCATCGCTTCGATCGGCTGGGTGATCGAGGCGAGGTACTGCTTGGTCCAGCGGCCGATCGAGCGCTCGAAGTAGTTGCCGGGCTTGCCGAAGCCGGCGAGGCCCGCCGCGTTCACGTCGACGTTGTGCAGCGCGGCGATCACGCGGTTCATCTCGTCGTAGTAGGCGGCGCGGTCGGCCTTCGCGATGTCGGGCAGCGACTGGTCCCACAGCACGCGCCCGGCCATGTACTCCATCACGTAGAACGCGCGGCCGATCACGGCCTCGTCCTCGCACAGCAGGTGCATCTTCGGTACCGGCACGTCGGTCCCGTGCAGCGCCCGCATGACCGTGAACTCGCGGTCGATCGCGTGCGCCGACGCGAGCAGCCTGGCCGCCGGGCCGGGCTTGGAGCGCATCACGTAGGAACGGCCGGGCGTGACCAGCTTGTAGGTCGGGTTCGACTGCCCGCCCTTGAACTGCTCGACCGTGAGCGGCCCCTCGAAACCCTCCAGGCGCGGCGCGAGCCAGGCCTGGAGCGCGGCGGTGTCGAACGCGTGCGATTCGGAAACGGGCTTGGTGCCGGTCTGGGCTTCCATGTCATGAACCTCGGTAGGAACTCGGGCTCGCGCGGTCGGCAGGCCCGCGCATCACTTGCTCGCGATCGCGAGCAGCTTCTCTTTGGACAGCACCACCAGCCGGGTCGGCTCGATGCGCACCGCGCCGTCGCGCTCGAAACCCTTCAGCTCCTGGTTGACGCGCTGGCGCGAGGCGCCGAGCAACTGCGCCAAGTCTTCCTGCGCGAGCTGCAGCCCGATGCGGATCTCCTCGCCCTGCGCGACGCCGTAGCTGCGCGCCAGCAGCAGGATCTGCTTGGCCAGGCGCGAACCGAGCGGCCGCGTGTTCAGGTCTTCGACGGCGTCGAACAGCAGGCGCAGGCGCCGGCAGTTCAGGCGCAGCAGCGCCTCGTAGAGCTCGGTGTGCTGCGCCAGCAGCTCCTTGAAGTCGGCCTTGCGCACGACCAGCAGCGTGGTCTCGCCGTGGGCGTTCGAGTCGTGCGTGCGCGGCAGGCCGTCGAACAGCGAGATGTCGCCGAACCAGGTGCCCGGTTCGACGTAGGTCAGCGTGACCTGCTTGCCCGACAGCGAGACCGAGCTGATGCGCACCGCGCCCTTCGCGACGCCGCACCATTCGTCGGCCGAGGCGCCGCGCGTGGACATCATCGCGCCGTCCTTCA
>JANYBE010000291.1 GCA_025360945.1 Rhizobacter sp.
CCGGCAACCTGACCAAGGGCGAGCCGTTCGCGACGCCGGTGTTCGACGGGGCTGCCGAAGAAGAGATCCGCGCGATGCTGAAACTGGCTTATCCAGACGACATCGCCAAGGCCAAGGGCCTGACCGCGACGCGCACGCAGGCGACGCTGCATGACGGCCGTACCGGCGACGCTTTTGAGCGCCCCGTTACGGTCGGCTACATGCACGTGCTGAAGCTGCACCACTTGGTGGATGACAAGATGCACGCGCGCTCGACCGGCCCGTACTCGCTCGTCACGCAGCAACCGCTCGGCGGCAAGGCCCAGTTCGGTGGCCAGCGCTTTGGTGAAATGGAAGTGTGGGCACTCGAAGCCTACGGCGCGTCCTACGTGTTGCAGGAAATGCTCACCGTGAAGTCCGATGACGTGAATGGCCGCACCAAGGTGTACGAGTCCATCGTCAAGGGCGAGCACGCCATCGAAGCCGGTATGCCGGAATCGTTCAATGTCCTGGTCAAGGAAATCCGTTCCTTGGGCATCGACATGGAACTCGAACGCAATTAAGAAGGAAGGAAACAGAACATGAAGGGTTTGCTTGATCTGTTCCGCCAGTTCACTCCCGATGAGCATTTCGATGCCATCAAGATTGGCCTGGCTTCCCCCGAGAAAATTCGGTCCTGGTCGTTCGGCGAAGTCAAGAAGCCGGAGACCATCAACTACCGCACCTTCAAGCCGGAGCGTGATGGCCTGTTCTGCGCCAAGATCTTCGGGCCCATCAAGGACTACGAGTGCCTGTGCGGCAAGTACAAGCGCCTGAAGCACCGTGGCGTGATCTGCGAGAAGTGCGGCGTCGAAGTGACGCAAACCAAGGTCCGCCGCGACCGCATGGGTCATATCGACCTCGCAGCGCCATGCGCGCACATCTGGTTCCTGAAGTCGCTCCCGTCGCGTCTGGGCCTGGTGCTCGACATGACGCTGCGCGACATCGAACGCGTGCTGTACTTCGAGGCGTATGTGGTCGTCGACCCGGGCATGACGCCGCTGAAGAAGTTCAGCATCATGTCTGAGGACGACTATGACGCCAAGCGCACCGAGTTCGGCGACGAGTTCGTTGCGCTGATGGGCGCCGAGGGAGTGCACAAGCTGCTCTCCGAGATCGACCTCGACGTCGAGATCGAGCGCCTGCGCGGCGACATGACCGGCTCCGAGCTGAAGGTCAAGAAGAACTCCAAGCGCCTGAAGGTGATGGAAGCCTTCAAGAAGTCGGGCATCAAGCCGCAGTGGATGGTGATGGAAGTGCTGCCGGTGCTGCCGCCGGACCTTCGTCCGCTGGTGCCGTTGGACGGTGGCCGCTTCGCCACGAGCGACCTGAACGACCTGTACCGCCGCGTCATCAACCGGAACAACCGCTTGGCTCGTCTGCTCGAGCTGAAGGCACCGGAAATCATTGTGCGCAACGAAAAGCGCATGCTGCAAGAAGCCGTTGACTCGCTACTGGACAACGGCCGCCGGGGCAAGGCGATGACGGGTGCGAACAAGCGCGCGCTGAAGTCGCTGGCCGACATGATCAAGGGCAAGTCAGGTCGCTTCCGCCAGAACTTGCTGGGCAAGCGCGTGGACTACTCGGGCCGCTCGGTCATCGTGGTCGGCCCGACGCTCAAGCTGCACCAGTGCGGCCTGCCCAAGCTGATGGCGCTCGAGCTGTTCAAGCCGTTCATCTTCTCGCGCTTGGAGGCGATGGGCATTGCCACGACCATCAAGGCAGCGAAGAAGGAAGTCGAATCCGGCACACCGGTGGTCTGGGACATCCTCGAAGAAGTCATCAAGGAGCACCCGGTCCTGTTGAACCGCGCGCCGACGCTGCACCGCTTGGGCATCCAGGCGTTCGAGCCAGTGCTGATCGAAGGCAAGGCGATCCAGCTGCATCCGCTGGTCTGCGCGGCGTTCAACGCCGACTTCGACGGCGACCAGATGGCCGTTCACATCCCGTTGTCGATCGAGGCGCAGATGGAAGCCCGCACGCTGATGCTGGCGTCGAACAACATCTTGTTCCCGGCCAACGGCGAGCCGTCGATCGTCCCGTCGCAAGACGTGGTGCTCGGGCTTTACTACGCGACGCGCGACCGCATCAACGCCAAGGGCGAAGGCAACATCTTCTCCGACATCGGCGAAGTGCAGCGCGCGCTGGACAACGACGTGGTCGAGATCACGACGAAGATCAGCGTGCGCCTGACCGAGTACACGAAGAACAAGGATAGCGGCGACTTCACCGCCGAGACCAAGCTCATCGATACCACGGTGGGCCGCTCGTTGCTGTCGGAGATCCTGC
>JANYBE010000299.1 GCA_025360945.1 Rhizobacter sp.
TCTGGGCTGTCTCCGGCCCAGAAATACATGAAACTTGCGAAGGTCCCGCTAGAGCGCTGCCGCCGGCGCGAATGAAGCCTGGCCATGCGGAGTCATGATATGGCGTCAAGCGCATGGACAGAGTGCAGATGCCGCGCCTTCCGCGGTCGCCGGCGAATCGCAATCTTGCGGACATGCGCTTGAACGGGTTTCGTGCGAGCGAAACTGAAGGACAGACTCATGGCTCGCAATACTCTTGAAACGTCGATGGAGAGATGGAGAGATGGAGGGGATCAAGTTGGTCTGGTGACCTTTCAGCACCGAAGTGGTCGTTGGTTTGTCGAGGCCACCTGGAGAACCTCCTCGAAACGTCCGCCATGGAGTAGGGGTTGGCGGCGCTGGACCGGGAGGTCCGACGAGGCTTCACATGCACGGACCAAGCGCAAACGATGCGCTTTCCGCCACCCGGGTTAGCACGGCGGCCACTGTTTACGCTCGACGCGCCTCGACGCTCACGACGGGCTGGGCGACTCGGGATCTGAGGTTTTGTCCTGCGCCGCCAGTATCGCGTCGGCGATCGCGGCGATGCCTGCCTCCGACAAATCGCCTGCGGCAACAACGCGTCGCTGCGCCCAGGTCCCGAAGTGGCGTGCTTGCGAGCGCTGGTAGTGCGGATCGTAGTGCAGCGTCATCAGCTCGGCGAACAGCGACGGCAGGTCGCCCGCGCGCGCCCATGCCTGCCAGCGTCGCATCGTCTCGTTGCCCTGCATTTCCTTTAGCATGCCGAGCTTGTCCGCGAGCGCCTGCCGGTCGTCACCGAGGTAGGCGTAGTCGCGCAACAGGTAGTGAAGACGTGCCTCGGGCGTGGCCTCGATCTCGATGCACGGGCTGGCGCGCATGCGCGTGACCAGCGGGATCGGCACCGACAGTCGACCGATGCGCGCGCTCTCGCCTTCGACGAACAAGGGTCGCGCCAGATCGACGGCGCCGATGACCGCCGCGATGCGCGTCTCGAACTGCTTCTGCGAAGGCTGCGGCACGCCGGGCAAGGCGCCGAGCAGTGAGCCTTTGTGGCTGGCGCACTCCTCCAGGTCGAGCACCTGCGCACCGCGTACGCCCAGGCCTTGCAGCACGCGCGTCTTGGCGCTGCCGGTGGCGCCGCAGATCACGCGCAGTTGCAGAGTCGGGCTGCGCGTGGCGATCTGCTCGATCACATAGTGGCGGTAGCTCTTGTAGCCACCGGTGAGCTGTTGTGCGTCCCAGCCGACCAGGCGCAGCCAGGTGACCATCGAGCCGCTGCGCAAGCCGCCGCGCCAGCAGTACACGAGCGGCTTCCACTGCGGCGGCCGGTCGGCGAAGCGCTCGCGCAGATGGCGTGCGAGATTCGCGGCGACCATCGCACCGCCCAGGCGGCGCGCCTCGAACGCGCCACTCTGCTTGTAGAGCGTGCCGACGATGCGGCGCTCCTCGTCGTCGAGCACCGGACAGTTGAAGGCGCCGGGAATGTGGTCGAGCGCGAACTCGGCCGGCGAGCGCGCGTCGATCAGCGTATCGAACTCGGGGATATCGGCCACACGGACCGGCGCGCGTTGTGCCACGGCGGTCAGCGCTGAAACGGTGGCCTGCGTGTCGCACGCCGCCACAGCAGCATCGGCATACGCAGCGCGAACTCGAGCATCAGGCGCAGGTGAATCCAGGTCAACAGCACGTTGTCGCGGCCGTACCTGAAGTGCGACACGCCGCCCTCCTCGACCGTCAGGTAACGAACCGGCGCGGCCATGTTCAGCGGCTTGACGCCGCGCCACGCGAGGCGCACCACGGCCTCGGTGTCGAAGTCGAAGCGCCGCATCCACGGCTGGCGGCGCATCACTGCGATCAGATCGGCAATCGGGTAGACGCGAAAGCCGTACAGCGAATCGTCGATGCCGGCACCCAGCGTCTCGAGCCTGGTCCACCAATTCGATACACGCCGGCCGAGCACGCGCAGCCGTGGCGCCGAGGCATCGAACACCGGCCGACCGAGCACCATGACCTCGGGCCGTGCCATCGAGGCCTGCATGAATGTTGAGATCAGCTCGGCCGGGTGCTGGCCGTCGGAGTCCATCGCCAGCGCATGCGTGAAGCCGGCCGCGCGCGCCGCGTTCAGGCCGTGCAGCACCGCCGCGCCCTTGCCCGCGTTGGTCGGCAAAGCGATCAGCTGAAGCCCCGGATCGGCGGCGGCCATCTCGCGCAACACGACGGGTGTGCCGTCGGTGCTGCCATCCGTCACGACCCACACCGGGTTCCAGTGCGCACGCGCGGCGTGCACCGTCTCGTAGACCCTGGGCCCGGTGTTGTAGCTCGGGATAAGCAACAGGTGCGTGGTCGACGCGTTCACGTTGGCTTCAGCTCGGTCGCGAAATAGGTTTCGAGTCGCTTCAGCAGACCCATGTGATCGGCCTCGGGCGCGAAGCGTGCGCCGAGCCGCGCAGTGAACACAACCGGGAATTGCGGCGTGCGCCAGATCGGCCACCCCTTGCCGAGGTAGGGCGATGGCGTCTCGATGAACACGGTCTGGATGGGCACTTGCGCCATGTGCGCAATCAGCGTGATGCCGGGACGAAACGGGTTGATCGGCGCCGAGATCGTACGTGTGCCTTCAGGGAAAAGCACGAGCTGGCCGCCGGCCTTCAGGTTCTCGACCGCGCTGCGGATCATGCCGCGCGGCGGCTCGTTGCGGATGTAGCGCGCCAGCCTAGCGCCGGCACCAAGAAACGGGTTGCGCATCAGGCTCGCCCGCATGATACAGATGCCGCGCGGCACGCGTGCGACGACGAGCAGCGCATCGAGCATGCTCGGGTGATTGGCGGCGATGATGAGGCCCGCGTCGCGCTCGAGCACGTCCAGTGCTGTGTAGTCGATGCGCATCAGGCCGAGCCACTGCGCGCAGGTCCAGAAGCCGCGGTAAACCGACGAGATCGCGGCGCGCCCGATGATCGTGCCCTGCCGGCGCGACAGGACGGGGTAGAGCAAGAGCGACGCAAGGTTCCACGTCAGCGACATGCCACCCAGGTGGACCAGCAGCAGGTAAAAAAGCACGCTCTGGAGCGGGCGTCGAAAGAACCGCAACAGCACCTCAGTCGCTGCTCGACACGAGCTCGGAAGATGTCGCCAGAATCCATGACACACCGAAACCGAAGGTCAGCACCGAATTGCGCCGCACCAGCGGACTGTCTTCGAACGCCGCGCCGCGCAGGCTGTCGTAACGCACGAAGCCACCGACCCAGGTATTGCCGAAGCGGCGCGTCGTGGCCGCAAGCGCCTGCCAGCCGGCGTAGCCGCCGTGCGCCTGATAGGCCGGGCGCTCGGACGTGGCATAGGCCGCGTCGACGCCGTAGAAATGCTCGTGGTATTTGCGATCGCCGAACAGCGGGCCGGTGAGCATGCCGACGTTCCAGCCGCCCGCCACGCCGCCAAGATCGAGGTTCAGGTGCGGCGAGAAGGTCGTGCCGATGAACTGCGGCGAGCGTTGCAGGGTGACGGCGGCGCGCAGCGGCAGGCGCACGTCGAGCCGCCAGTGATTCTCGATCGAGCCGGCAATCGTGTAGTTCAGGTTCGGACCGATCTCGCCGACCGCGGGCAGATTCGGCATGCCTTCGCGCGCCGCGTTATCGCGGCTGCGCGTCGGTGTGGATGCGGCCACGCTCACGTCGACCTTGACGCGTGGCGTGTCGACTAGCAACGCGCGCGCGCCGTCGCGATCGGCCTTCAGCCAGGTGCCGCGATAGACGATGTAGGGCAAGGGCACGAGGTAGCCGCGGTACTGGTCGGATCCGCGGTAGTCGGGCAGGCGCAGGCCTGCCACGCCCAGGCCGAGCTCCCATAGCGGCTTCTTCGTCCCAGGGCTCAGGCCAGCGTCGACGTCGGGGCCAGCCTCAACCGGCCCCTCGGCATGGGCCGCGCTGCAGAACGCGGCCAGCGCTGCGACAAGAAAAAGACGTTGCTTCATGCGGGGCTCACGGTGCGTGCGAAGCCATGCGCTTCGATTTCCACCAGCAGCTCGGCGCGGCAGATGTCGGCTTGCAGGTAGATGGCTTCAAGCGCGGCGCTGGTGTGCGCGCCGACGGCTTGTTCGAACACTTCGCGCACGGTGGCCAGATCGGCCGGCCGGCGCACGTAGACGGTGTAGGTCAGCGACTCGGCCGGGAACGCCACGCCCGCACGTTCGGCTGCGACCTCGCGCACCGCGGCGATGTTGGCCAGGCTCTCCTCGGTCTGGCGTCGCACGTCACCAATGTGCATATTGGTGTGGCCGACGATGCTCGCGGTACCGGAGATGAACAGCACGGCGCGCGGTCCGTTCAGCGGGGCGAGCGCCGCACGCGAAAAGGTCGGGCTGCGCGGGCCGTAGGCGTCCGGGTAACGGTAGGCGCTGACCTGGCGCGGGTTCTCGATCGCGAGCGGCGGCGTGCGGCCGGCCAGAAAGTACACACGCAAGGGGCCGGTCTGCGTTCCCAGCGCGCAGGCCGCGGGCGAACCCTCGAACGCGCTGCGGCGCGCCTCGATGAACGCCTGTTGGCGCCCGGCATTGAACTGCCGGTAGCGCTCGACGCCGCCGCCGTCGGCATTGATGCCGGGAAAGTAGTTCCACAGTCGCAGCAGATGCGGACTGGCGCTTTTGCCCAGCACATGGAACAGGTCGGCATAGGCGCGGTGCGCCGCCACCTGCACGCCGTCCTCGTCACCGGCCTCGGCAGTGCCGTACAGCCACTCGCCATCGACGATGAAGCGCACGCAGCCGTGGTACCGGGTTGTCGCGCCGTCGAACCATGCGTCGAGCCGCGCGGCCTCGGGCGCAAGTACCGGCACGCCGGCATCCGGCCGCAATCGCAGGAAGATCGGCGGGACGCCGGCTGCCACCAGCTGATTCGCAAGCGCGATCGTCACGACGCCGAGACCTCGACGTCGCGAATATTGAGGCGCCGGCGTTGCCAGGCGCGCACGGTGCGGCCGAGATTGCCCAGCGACACGAGGTAGTACAGCGCCTTCATGACGCGGATCGAACCCCAGATCGGCGTCTTGCCGAAGATGTCGCCGGCGAGCAGCGAGAGCAGTGCCTCCTTCACACGCATTGGGTTCTGCGGCGACATGAAGAACTCCCGCATCGTCGGGTTTGTGACGCGGAAGATGAACCACGAAAATTCGCGTGGCCCGTGCTGCACGCGCTTGTCGAAGTGCGCTCGTGCGGCCGCGTAGGCGCGCGGCTTGTCGAGTGCGGTCTCGACCACGTCCGCGCCCTCGAACGCATTTTGCATCGCGAGGTACACGCCAGACGAGAACACCGGGTCGATAAAGGCATACGCGTCGCCCAGCATCAGGTAGCGATCGCCGCTGCTGTGCGTGCTGCTGTAGGCGTAGTTGCCGGTCGCGTAGACCGCATCGTCGACGAGCACCGCGCCTTCCAGGCGCTTGG
>JANYBE010000314.1 GCA_025360945.1 Rhizobacter sp.
CGCGCGCGCGCGCCAAGCCCACCCATGCCCCGGCTCCGGTCGTCGCGACGCATCACCACATCGAGAAAGAGTCCGAATGAACGAAGAAGCCCTCGTGGAGCCTGTTGCGATCAAGCGCCCGCATGTCGTCGTCTACACGGACGGTGCCTGCAAGGGCAACCCTGGTCGCGGCGGCTGGGGTGCGTGGCTGCGCACCGGTGAGCACCAGAAGGAGTTGTTTGGCGGCGAGCCGCTGACGACCAACAACCGCATGGAACTCACAGCAGTGATCGAGGCGCTCAACTCTCTGAAGCGCACTTGCGATGTGTCGGTGCACACCGACAGTGAATATGTACGCAAAGGTATCACCGAGTGGATACACGGGTGGAAGCAGCGCGGCTGGAAGACCGCCGACAAGAAGCCGGTGAAAAATGCCGAACTCTGGCAGCGCCTCGACGCGCTGCGCGATCTGCATCACGTCGAGTGGCGCTGGGTCAAGGGCCACTCCGGCGACCCCGGCAACGAGCGTGCCGACGCGCTCGCGAACCGCGGCTGCGAGCAACAGGCCCGCTAGATGGAGCACACGGTGGCGGGGTACTGCCACCGCCACCGCCACCGCCACCGCCACCGCCACCGCCCGCCGGGCGGGTCTCGGCCCGCTGAGGAGCGGCCCGCGCTGGGCCGAGTTCAGGTCAGACCGCGCTCCAGTTCCATCAACTGGTAGCGTGCCAGCGCGAGGTTGGTGCGCTGCTTGTCGAGCAGCACGACGAGGAACAGCTCGGGGTGGTGCGACACAGTGCGGATCACCTGCTGGCGCGGCCCGGCGCTGGTGATGATCTCGTCGATGTGTTCGCTCAGGCCCATGCTGCGCGCCGCCTGGCGATGGGTCCGCAGGAGCTGCGCACAGGCGGCGGCCGACAGATCCATGTCGACACTGGCGTCACCGCGGGTCTCGCGCACCAGCACCAGGCCCGTCGTGCTGTCGACCACTGCGCAGCCGAGCAGGCCGTCGACGGCGAGCATGCCGGCGAGAGCAAGTTGCGTGCGCGCCGGGTCGAGCATGCCGCGGCTGATGCGCATGATCGGCGGCGTCGGCTCGGGCACGCTGCGGGGGGTCAGCGTGCCGAGATCGCGAACCTTGATCGGGAAGTCGTTGGTGGCCATTGGCACCCCGTTGGTGCTGGGCTCCCAGCCGGGCTGCGACTTGACATGGTTCCACATGCCGAGCATGGCGTTCCAAACCGCCGACGCGCCGGTCAGCGATTCGCTCAGCACGTGCACATGCAGCCGCACCGGCCACATGATTGCGCTGATCTTGTTGGCGATCCAGACCGCGTTGGGCGGCAGTAGGAACAGCAGGTTCGGGCAGCGCCAGGTCGACAGCGTCGCGGCGTCGTGCAGCGCGTTGAGCAGCGCGTCGATGGCGTGCGGTTGCAGTGGGCCGATGATCACGGTCGTCATCTGGCTGCGCTCCATCAGTGCGACCGGGATCTCGGCGTTGTCGCTGCCGGGCGCGCGCACGTCTGCGTGGTAGATGCGCAGCGTGTCTTCGTGGCGGCGCACGAGCGTCGTGCGTTCGATCGTGGCTAGCGTACGCAGCGTTGTGGGTTCGCGCAGGTGTAGCCGCTCGATCGGCCGGCCGCCGGCGTCAGACAGCGCCTTGATGACGGCCGAGGCCCAGACTCCGGCCGGGTCGAGCAGCGTGATCAACGAGGTCGCAGTGTCGAGGTCGGCGCGCGTCGCGGCGAAGTGTTCGCGTATTGCCTGCGCCGGCGAACCGGTGACGACGAGGTCGTGCGAATGCCGATCGACCATCTGGCCGCGCGCGTTGACCTCGGTCGCGACGCTCTCCATTATGGCGGTGGCGGCGAAGCCGGCGTCGGGCTGGTCGTCGGCGGCGAGGGGTTTGCGGCCGCGCGCTGCGCCGAGGTCGCCAAACAAGGATGTGAGCACGGCGTCTCCTGAGATGGTTAGGCGCAGCAAACCTGGGCTGCGTATGCGGCCGCGAGCCGCCAGTCTAGTCAGGCCCGGCACTGGTGCCTACCCCCTCAAATACGCGGAAGATGCAACGGCTGTAGCAAGCTGTCAGCGCTGGCGCCGTCACGACACCAGAAACCGGCTCGGAGGCGTGCCAACCGTGCGCCGCACCATCGCGCTGAATGCGCTTGCGCTGGCGTAGCCAAGCTCGGCAGCGATGCTGGCCATCGGCAGCCTGCGCGCCGCGAGCGTGACGGCGCGCGCCAGCAGCACCTGCTGGCGCCACTGGACGAACGAGGTCTGCAGCTCGCTGCGGAACAGTCGCGCCACGGTGCGCGGGCTGGCGCCGGCGTCGCGGGCCCAGTCAGCCAGCGTCGTGTGGCGCGTCGGGTCGTCGAGCACGGCTTGGCACAGCGCGCGCAGGCGCTTCTCGAGTGGCAGCGCGATGCCCAGTGGCACCGGGCGGGCGCGGCGTAGCTCGTCGAACAGCAGCGCGCTCAGGCGCTTCTCGCGCTGCAACTCGTCCGCGCTCAGCGTGAACCCGCACACGTCAGGCCGCGCATCGAGTTCGAGCGCTAGCGCGCGCAGAAGCTGCGAGACCTCGAGCACACGGCACTGACGCCAAGGCGTATCGAGCGTGCGCGCCACCTTCGGGCCGAAGCGACCGCGCGGCTGGTGCAGGTACAGCGTCAGCAGTTCGGCGTCTTCGACGACGCTGACCGCATGCTCGACACCCGGCGGTATCCACAGCGCCCGCGACGGCGGCACGATGAAGCTGCCGTCGGTCATCGTCATGCGCACCACACCGGTCGCCGACAGCGCGATCTGCGCGCAGGCATGGTGGTGCGGCACGACGCGGGTGTCGGTGTTCAGGTGCAGCAGCTTGGCGCGCACCGGGCGCTGCGCGTCGGGCAGGTATAGGTGCGGCGTCAGGGGGCCGCGCGTCACGGGAGGCGACATTGGCGTGTTTTCGATAGAAGTTGACGCTCTATCGTAAACGCGCCGCAATCGCTGCGCCTACCATCGCAGCACCTGATTCAAAAACGACTTTCGATGACCACCGCAACAAGCACCGCCGCCACGGCGACCCCACCGGCTCGCCAGGACTTGACGCTGATCGCGCTCGTCGGCCTCGCACACGGCATCAGCCATTTCAGCCAGCTCCTGCTGCCGCCGCTGTTCCCGTGGCTGAAGGAGGCCTTCGGCGTCAGCAACGTCGATCTCGGAGCGCTGCTGACGATCTTCTTCGTCGTCTCGTGTGTCGTGCAGACGCTATCGGGCTTCGTGGTCGACCGATTCGGGCCGCGGCCGGTGCTGTTCGTCGGGCTGGGGCTGATCGGCATCGCCGCGTTCGGCTTCGGCAACAGCCCGAGCTACGCGATGATGACCTTCTTCGCCGTTGTCGCCGGCACGGGCAATGGCGTGTTCCATCCGGTCGACTACACGCTGCTGAACCGCAAGGTGCACCCGTCGCGTCTGGGCCACGCGTTCAGCGTGCACGGCATCACCGGCAGCCTGGGTTGGGCGCTGGCGCCGGCGATGATGGTGCCGCTCGCGCTGGCGTTCTCGTGGCGCATCGCGCTGATGTGCGCCGGTGCGCTCGCATTCGCCGTGCTAGCGGTACTCTGGTTCAACCGCGAGCAACTCGCGCTCGAACGGGTCGTGCCGAAGAAGGTCGACGCGGCGACCGAGCACGGCCTGTCGTTCCTGAAGATCCCTGCCGTGTGGATGTGCTTCGGCTTCTTCTTCTTCTACGCGATGGCACTCAGCGGCGTGCAGACCTTTGCGCCGGCCGCGGCGCGCATCCTGCACGACGTGCCGGTGAACCTCGCCGCGATGTGCCTAACCATCTACATGGTGTGCAGCGCCTTCGGCATGGTTGCTGGTGGCTTTTTGGTGACCGACCCGGCGCGCTGCGAGCGCATCATCGGCACGGGTTTCGGCGTGGCCGCGCTGGTCGCGCTGGTACTCGGCTTCACGAGCGTTGCGGCCTTCCTGGTGCCGGTGCTGTTCGGGGTGATGGGCTTTGGCGCCGGCACCGCCGGGCCGTCGCGCGACCTGATCGTCAAGCGCGCGTCTCCGCCGAACGCAACCGGGCGCGTCTACGGCGTTGTGTACTCGGGGCTGGACATCGGCCAGGCGGTCGCTCCGCTGATCTTCGGCACGTTGATGGACCACCGGCAACCCGCGCTCGTTTGGCTGGGCATCGCGCTGGTTCAGGGCGTGCTGATCGTCAACGCACTCAATGTTCGGAAGGTGCGGCGCACGAGCCTGGCCGCGGCCTGAAGGCGGCTCATACCGCGCTGCGATGTCGTGCGATGCAGGTGTCCAGCACCTCGCCGCCGTCGCGCTTCCACCAGTTCTCGGCCGAGAAGATCTCGACCTCGCTGTAGCCGTCGAACCCGACTGCCTCGACCCAGCTGCGGATGCGCGGGATGTCGATCACGCCGTCACCCATCATGCCGCGGTCGTTCAGTAGGTCGCGTGTCGGCGTAAGCCAATCGCAGACATGGAAGGCGAGCAATCGTTCACAGCCGGCGCGCGCGATCTGCGCTTGCAGCTTCGGATCCCACCAGACGTGATAGACGTCCAGCGCAACGCCGAGGGCGGCGCGTTCTCTGCCTTCGACGCCGAGCGCGCCGGCGCCTGACGGGTCGAGCGCGTCGCACAGATCAAGCGCCTGTTCCAGCGTATTGACGCAGGCGCGATCGGCCGCGTACATCGGGTGCAGCGGCTCGATCGCGAGTGACATGCCGACGCTGCGCGCGTGCTCGAGCGTCGCGGCGATGCCGTCGCGCACGTCGTTGCGCGCGGCGGCGATGTCCTTGTGTTCGGCATGACCCGCCAGCGCGCCGGGCAGGCCGCCCACAACGAGCACGAGGCAGGCGGCGTTCAGCGTCTTCGCTTCGTCGACCGCACGGCGGTTGTCGTCGAGTGCCGCTGCCCGATCTGCGGCGGTCGTTGCGGGGAACATGCCGCCGCGGCAGTAGCCCGAGAGTTCGATGCCCGTGTCACGCAGCAGTGCGGCAATCTTGTCCAGCCCGGCGGCGGCGACCTGATCTCGCCACGGCGAGATCGCGCGAATGCCGCGTGCCGCACACTCGCTGACGATGCGATCCAGTGGCCACTGGGCCCGCACTGTGGCGGTGTTGATCGAGAGCCAGCGGTGCCCAGTAGAAAAATCGCGCATGCTCGTCACGCCTCCACCCCGTGCAGCGCGAGCAGATGCGCCATGCGCCGCACAGCGAGCTCGGGTTGCTCGATCAGGTCGGCCGCATCGGCGAGCCGGAAGATCTCGCCCAGGTGCGCCAGCGAGCGCGTGCTCTGCTGGCCGCCGACCATCGTAAAGTGACTCTGGTGGCCGTTGAGCCAGGCCATGAACACGATGCCGGTCTTGTAAAAGCGCGTCGGCGCCGCAAAGATGTGGCGCGACAGCGGCACGGTTGGCGCGAGGATCGCGTGAAAGCGCGCTTTGTCTCCGGTCGCGAGTGCCGCGAGCGCTGCATTCGCCGCTGGTGCGATCGCGTCGAATATGCCCAGCAGTGCATCACTGTGCCGGTGGTTGACCGATGCACCCACACCGTCGCCGGCGATCAGTTGGGCGTAGTTGAAGTCGTCGCCGGTGTACATGCGCACGCCAGCCGGCAGGCGGCGGCGCATCGCGATTTCTTTGTCCTTGTCGAGCAGCGAGATCTTGATGCCGTCGACCTTGGCGGCGTTCGACTCGATGACCGCAAGCGCCGTGCCCATCGCGAGGTCCGCATCGATGCTGCCCCAGTAGCCCTTCAGGGCAGGGTCGAACATGTCGCCGAGCCAGTGCAGGATCACCGGCTGACCCGCCTGCCGCAGCACGCGGTCGTAAACGCGCTCGTAGTCGGCCGGGCTCGTCGCAACGCGTGCGAGCGCGCGGCTGGCCATCACGATCAGGCGGCCGCCGAGCGCCTCGATGGCCTCCATCTGCTGCTCGTAACCGCGAATGACGTCATCGACATTGCGCACCGCGTCGAGGCTCAGGTGATCAGTGCCGCAGCCCGACGCGACCAGTGCACCGGGCATGTCGCGCGCGGCATCCAGCGAGCGGCGGATCAGCTCCAGCGAGGTCGGCCAGTCCAGCCCCATGCCGCGCTGCGCGGTGTCCATCGCTTCGGCCACGCCGAGGCCGAGTGACCACAGGCGCCGCCGATACGCGATGGTTGCGTCCCAGTCGATCGCGCATTGCAGCCACGGGTCGATCGCCGCGCGCGGGTCGGCGACGACGTGGGCAGCCGAGTACGCGATGCGGTTAAAGCGCGTCCCTGCAGGGGCTGGCGCGATCGGCGCGGTGGTGCGCAGCGTGTAGCGCGCGAGTCGTCCGTCGTTGGTCGGCAGGTGCAGTGTCGGGTTCATGGCTGGTTCGCCGTCAGAGCGCGAGCGGCGAGACGTCGATCCAGCGACGTTCCTGCCAGCTTTGCAGCGCGGCCTCGACGAGCTGCACGCCCTTGGCGCCCTCGGGCAAGGTCCACCGGTACGGTGCGTCCTCAACGACATGGCGGATGAAATGCTCCCACTGGATCTTGAAGCCGTTGTCATAGGTCACCGAGTCGGGCACCTCCTGCCATTGATCGAAGAAGTTCATCGTTTGCTTGACGTCGGGATTCCAGACCGGCCGCGGCGTCGTCACGCGCGATTGCGCGCGGCACGACGACAGGCCGGCGACTGCCGAGCCGTGCGTGCCGTCTACGTGGAATGTCACGAGGTCGTCGCGCCGCACGCGTGTCGCCCAGGACATGTTGATCTGCGCGACGACCGGCTCGCCGTTGTGCCCCTTGAGCTGCACGGTGGCGTAGGCGGCGTCGTCGGCGGTCGCGTCATACGGCTTGCCGTTCTCGTCCCAGCGCGTGGGGATGTGTGTGGCACCCAGGCACGAGACCGATTGCACCTCGCCGAACAGGTTATCCAGCACGTAGCGCCAGTGGCACATCATGTCCAGGATCATGCCGCCGCCGTCTTGCTGGCGGTAATTCCACGACGGCCGCTGGATCGGTTGCAGGTCGCCCTCAAAGACCCAGTAGCCGAACTCGAGACGCACCGAGATCATCCGGCCGAAGAAGTCTGCGCGGCGCAGCATGTCGAGCTTGCGCAGCCCCGGCAGGAACAGCTTGTCCTGCACCACGCCGTGCTTCAGGCCCGAGCCTTGTGCAAGCTGCGCAATCGCTAGCGCTTCGTTCAGATTCGTCGCGATCGGCTTCTCGCAGTACACGTGCTTGCCGGCACGGATCGCGTTGGCGAGCAGCGTCGGGCGCATCTGCGTCGTGCCGGCGTCGAAGAATACGCTGTCGTCCTGGTTCGCGAGCGCGGCGTCGAGGTTTGTGCCCCAGCGGGCGATGCCGTTCGCCTTGGCGAGCGCCTCGATCTTCTCGGCATTGCGCCCGATAAGGATCGGATCTGGCATCACGCGGTCGCCGTTGGCGAGCAGCACGCCGCCCTCGTTGCGGATCGCAATGATCGAGCGGATCAGGTGCTGGTTCATGCCCATGCGGCCGGTGACGCCGTGCATGATGAGACCGAGTCGTTGGGTGGCCATGGGCTTCGTCCTGTGTGTGTTGAGTCAGAGCAGTTCGGTCGCGCGCGCGAGTGGCTGCGTGGCCTGCCAGTCGGGAGTCGCGCTGTGTGCATAGCCCGCAGCGAAGAGGGAGTCGATGTTGATCGTGCCGTGCACGATGCGCAGGCACGCGTGGTCGTCATAGAGACCGGCGTGGACACGCCGGAACGCCGCCTGCTCTTCGGCCGGCGCGTCACCGAAGCCGCGCCCGAAGTGATGGCCGTTGCGCTCGCTGTGCGTGATGCCGAGCAGCGCGACGAGTGCGAGATCCTGCTGCACCGCGAGACCGGCCTGGCAGGTCAGGTCTTCGGCGGACATGAAGTACATCGGCCGCTTCGCTTCGGCGTTCCAGTGGTCGCAGCGTGCGCGGTTGATCAACGACTTGTAAACGCCCTTGCACGCCTTGCTCGACACACCGGTCCAGCCTGTCGCGCGCCCGCGCGGGAAGGCGTCGAGGGTGCCGTCGGCCTCGTCCATCAGGAACGGCGCGATCGGGTCAGCCGGCAACGGTGTGCCAAAGCTCAGCTCGCGCGGCACCGGTTGCTCGATGTAGAGCGGCGTCGGAAGATCCGTCAAGCCGCGCATCAACTCGATCAGCGCGTCCATGCTTGCGTACTGCTCGTTGCCGTCCAGCGTATAGCGGTACTCGCCGACCGCAGCATCGAGCACCGTGAGCACGGCGCGCAAGCGCGTCAGGTCCGCGCCCGGGTCGCCGCCGAGCTTGATCTTGAAGCTTCGATGGGCATAACGCCGAGCCACCGCACGCAGGCTGATCGGCAAGCCGTCGACGCCGAAGCGCATCGAGTCGAGTTCGTCGAGCAGGCCGACGGTGTGACGCGCTTCGATGCGACGCAGCGGCTGCAGCGCGGCTAGCCACGCGGGCCAGTCCCAGCCAGGCAGATCATCGACGCGGTCGATGCCGAACAGGTTGTGCTTGGCGGCGTCGAAGAACGACTGATTCGTCGCGCGGCACAGCGCGTCGATCACGGCGCGGTCGATCACGGCCTGGCCAAACGTGCTCGACAGCTCGGTGAGGCCGGCGTCGGCCCCCACTCTTGCCAACGCCTCGTGGTGGCGCGCGAACAATTCGAACGCTGTGGCGGGCACGTTGTTCGCGTACGCATCGGCGGCGTTCGTCACGGCTCGCGCGAGGTGAGCGACGTTGTCGTGAGGCGTGAACTGGACGCGCTTGTCGAACCACTTCGGCACCATCAGCTCGGCCGCAAATCCTTCGGCGCGGCCCGAGCCCGAGCCCGCGACCTCAGTCTCGACACGTACAAACAACTGTGGACACGCCGTCAAGGTGTTCGCGCCGAACCGGAACGGCAGCCGCAAATGCACCGGCCGCACGCGCACATCCACAGAACGCACGATAAGCTTCACGCTGTCCGCCATGGCTCAGTGCGCGTCCAGTTGGCCTTGCGCATAGAAATGCGCGCGCAGCCGTCGTGCATAGCCCGCGAAGGCCTCGGTGCCCATCACATCGAGCGGGCGCGGGCGCGGCAGAGCTATGTCGTAGACCTGCACGATGCGCCCGGGGCGCTCGCTCATCACGAACACGCGGTCCGACAAGAAGATCGCCTCGGGAATGCTGTGGGTGATCAGCAGCACCGTTTTCTTCGCGGTGAGCCAGATGCGTTGCAGCTCGAGGTTCATGCGTTCGCGCGTCATTGCGTCAAGTGCGCCGAAGGGCTCGTCCATCAGCAGCACCGAGGGGTCGTGCAACAGCGCGCGCAGGATCGCCACGCGTTGCTGCATGCCGCCCGACAACTGCCACGGGTACTTCTGCTCAAAGCCGGCCAGGCCCGCCATTTCGATCAGTGCCTGCGCACGCTGGCGCGCCGGGGCCATCGGCAGCTTGCGGATCTCGGCCTGCAGCAGGATGTTGTCGATCACGCGCCGCCACGGCAGCAGCAGCGCGCTCTGGAAAACGATGCCGACATCGGTCTGCGGCCCGCGCACCGCTTTGCCGGAGAGCTCGAGCTCGCCGCCGCTGATAGGTAGCAGCCCGGCGACCATCTTCATGAGCGTGCTCTTGCCGCAGCCCGACGGGCCGACGACCGAGACGAACTCGCCGGCGCGGATGTCAAAGTCGAGTGGCTTGAGCGTCTCGACCTCGCCGTCCTGGGTGCGGTAGGTCTTGTGCACGCCGTGCGCGCGGATCAGCGTCATCGCGGGTAGCTCGTCAGGGCAGGTACTCCAGCGTGACCCAGTCCTCGGGCTTGCCGCGCGTCGCCGGATCCATGCCGCCGTACTGCACCAGCAGGTCGAGCGACTCGTTGACGTTCTTCATCGAGACACGCAACGGGCGCAGGCTCTTGGTCTCGTCGGTGTGGTACAGCGCGGTCGTCAGCTTCAGACCGACCAGCATCGTGTCGCGCTGGCCCGACTTTGGCTGCGCCTTCAACGTCGCGTCTACCGCCGCCTCGGGGTTCTTCTCGGCCTCTTCGAGCGCCTTGGTCGTCGCGCGCATGAAGCGCTTGACGAGCTCGGCCTTGGTGCCCAGCGTTTCCTTGTTCGCGATCAGCCCTGAGCTGATCAGATTCACGCCATAGTCGGCGAAGCGGATCGTCGTGACCGGCTTGTGTACCGCGTCCTGCAGTTTGATGTTCTGGTCCATCACGTAGCCCAGCAGCAGATCGGCCTGGCCGTTGATCACAGCGTTGAGTTTGGTCTGCGCGTCGCCCGAGACGGTCTTGAACTGGGATTCTTGCAGGCCGGTCTTCTTCAGGAACAGCGGCCAGATCTGGCTCATCGAATCGCCCGGCGTCATCGCGACGGTCTTGCCCACGATGTCCTTCGGAGTCTTGATGTTCTTGTCGGTAAAACCCATCACCGACATTGCACTCGTCTGCAACGCGACGCCGACGGCCTTTACCGGTGCGCCTTTCGCGGCGGCCTTGATCATCGTCGGCACGTCGACATAGCCGAAGGTCGCCGAGCCTGCCGCCACGGCCTGCACCGTGACCGCCGAGCCGCGGCCTTCTTGGATGTCGAGGTCGATGCCTTCGGCATCAAAGAAGCCCTTGTCCTTGCCGAGGTAGAACGGCGCGTGCTCGCTGTAGGTGTACCAGTTGAGCATCAGGATGACCTTGTCCTTACCCTGCGCCATCGCTGGTGCGGCGAGGCTCATGGTCAGCGCGGCCACGCTGCCGAGTTTCACAAAATCACGTCGCTGCATGTCGTCTCCTTTGGGGTGTGTGATGAGAACAGCTCACGCGGTGGCCGCGAGGTCGTTGCGCTGCGATGCATGCCACGGCATCAGCCAGCGTTCGATCAGTTCGAGCACGAGAAACAGGATCACGCCGATCATCGACAGGATCACAAGCGCAGCGAACATCAGCGGCAGATCGAAAGTGCCATTGGCTTTTTGCAGCACGTAGCCCAGACCCGAGTTCGAACCGACGAACTCGCCGACGACAGCACCGACCACGGCCAATGTGACCGACACCTTCAGCCCGCCGAAGATTGCCGGCATGGCGTGTGGCAGGCGGAACTTCAGGAAGATCTTCAGTGGGTTCGCGCCCATCGAGCGCGCCAAGTCGATCACGTCGCCCTCGACCGACTTGAATCCCTGTACCGTGGCGACGACGACCGGAAAGAACCCGAGCAGGAAGGCCGCGATCACCTTGGGCACAAGGCCGAAGCCGAACCACACGACGAACAGCGGCGCGATCGCGACCTTCGGTATCGATTGCGAGAACACCAGCAGCGGATAGACGAAGCTTTCGACCAGCCGCGAGTACGCAATCCACATTGCGATCGGTACGCCGATCAACGCCGAGAGTGCGAAACCACCGAGCGTCGCATACAGCGTGGGCAGCGTCTCGCGCCACAGCATCGGCCATTCGGCGACCAGCTGGGTGGCGACAGACAACGGGTTCGGAATCAGGTAGGGCGGGATCCTGAAGACACGGATGAACACATCCCACAACACGATCAGCATCACTACCAGCCAAAGCGGGCGCAGCGCGGGCGAGGTGATCGGGCGTTTGAGGTTCATCGCTCGATATTCAATGAATGGTTAATTGAGCAGGTAGCCCATCACCACCTCGGTGATGTGCGAGAGCCGCTCCGACAGCGCCTTGGGCGCCATCAGGTCGCGCCCGAAGATGGTCGACAGCGTCGGGTTGTTTGAGAGGTAAAAGTACGCAAGGCCGGCGATCGAGATGTACAGATGCACCGGGTCGACGCCGCCGCGAAAGACCCCGTCGCGTCGGCCGCGCTCGAGCACGTCGCCGAGCAGCTGCACCAGCGGCGAGTTCATCTCGCGCACGCGCTTGGACTGCTTTAGGTGCTTGGCGCGATGCAGGTTCTCGCTGTTCAACAGCGTCAGGAATTCCGGGTGTTTGAGGTAGTGCTTCCAGGTGAAGGCGATCAGGCGGCGCACGGCCTCGGGCGGGTCCAGGCTTTCGAGCTTGAGCTCACGCTCGGCCTCGCGAATGTCGGCGTAGGTGGTCTCGAGCGCGGCGAGAAACAGCGCTTCCTTGTTGTCGAAGTAGTAGTAGATCAGCCGCTTGTTGACGCCGGCGCGCTCGGCGATGCCGTCGATGCGCGCACCCCCCAGGCCTTTGACCGCGAACTCGGCCATCGCGGCGCGCAGGATCGCCCGTTGGGTGCGATCGGCATCACGAGTGCGGGCTTGGACGGGTGGAGTGGCATGGACTGGCACGCTGCACATAATTCACCAAACAGTGAATTGCGGGAACTCGGGCGAACCCGCAGCCGAGTGTCGACCGATGCCGCGCGAAGATAGGGGCACACTGGGCGCCCTGACCACAGTTCGCGAGTTCCATGACCACCACCACTTCCTCCCGTCTGGCCGGCCATGCGCTCGTCGAAGCCCTGATCGCGCAAGGCGTCGACACCGCGTTCGGCGTGCCGGGCGAAAGCTACCTGGCCGTGCTCGACGGCTTTCACGAGCATCGCGAGCGCATTCGTTTCATCGCCTGCCGGCAAGAGGGCGGCGCCGCGTTCATGGCCGAGGCGCAGGGCAAGCTGACTGGCCGCCCCGGCATTTGCTTCGTCACCCGCGGCCCAGGCGCGACGAACGCGAGCATTGGGTTGCACACCGCGTTCCAGGACAGCACACCGATGATCCTGTTCATTGGCCAGGTGGCGAGCGATCAGCGCGACCGGGAGGCGTTCCAGGAGGTCGACTACGGCCAGATGTTCGGCCCCGGCACGCTCGGCTTTGCGAAGTGGGTCGGCGAGGTGCACGACGCCGATCGACTGCCCGAGTACGTCGCGCGCGCCTTTCACACGGCGCTGCAGGGAAGACCGGGGCCGGTCGTCCTCGCGCTTCCCGAAGACATGCTGCGCGCGCCGACGGCTGCCCCGGTCCTGCCGCGCATCGCGCCGGCGCTGGCGGCGCC
>JANYBE010000352.1 GCA_025360945.1 Rhizobacter sp.
CGATCGGCAACACGAGCTTCGTCGCGATTCCGTACAACGCGGCGCACAAGGAGGCGGCGATGGTCGTGGCCGACTTCCTGCTCGAGCCCGCGACCCAGGCGCGCGCGCAGGATCCGACCTGGGGCGGCAACCTGACCGTGCTCGACCTGGCCAAGGTGCCCGCCGCGCAGCGGACGCTGTTCGCTCCGACGGTCGGCATGCCAGGACTGCCAACCAACGACGAGCTGGGCGCGACCTTGCTGGAGCCGCATCCGAGCTGGATGACGCGCATCACAGCCGAGTGGGAGCGTCGCTATTCGCACTGATGCGCCGGTGGGCGTCATGCGCTGGGCCATTGCGCCCTCGCTGACGATCACCGTCTTCCTGTTGCCGGTCGTGGCCGGACTGATCGGCACCTTGCTTCCGTCCTTCGGCTACTTGCCGGCGATCGGCAGCGAGCACCTCTCGCTTGCGCCGTGGCGCACCCTGATTGAACAGCCCGGTGTGCTCACCTCGGTTCGCCTGAGCCTGCAGACCGGCGTGCTCGCGACCTTGCTTTCGCTTGCGATCGCTGCCGGCTTCTGTGCCCTGGCCGACGACAGCCCGCTGTACCAGCGGCTGTCCGCCCTGGTCTCGCCGATGCTCGCGACGCCGCACGTCGCCGTGGCGATCGGACTCGCGTTCTTGATCGCACCCAGCGGCTGGCTGCTGCGGCTGGTGTCGCCCACGCTCACGGGCTGGGACCGGCCGCCCGGCGATCTGGTCACCGTGCGAGACTCGCAGGGCCTGGCAATGGTGCTAGGCCTGCTCCTGAAGGAAGTGCCCTACCTGATCCTGATGATCACCGCCGCACTTCACCAGGTGCCGCACCGCGCGCTGCGCCGGGTCGGCGCGGCACTCGGCTACCGCACGGCGGCGGCCTGGTTCAAGCTGGTGTTTCCGCTGGTCCACGCACAGCTGCGGCTGCCAGTCTATGCGGTGCTCGCGTTCTCGCTCTCAACGGTCGAGGTCGGCCTGATCCTCGCGCCGGGCAACCCGCCGCCGCTGGCGCTGCTGGCCGCGCGCTGGTTCGCCGACTACGACCTGCAGCGCTACTTCCCCGCCGCCGCGGCCGCGGTGTTGCAGGGTCTGCTGGTGCTGGGCGCATTGGCGGTCTGGCGGATCGCGGAATGGTGCGTCGCACGCGCCGGGCGAGCATGGTGCGAACGCGGTCGACGTGGCGGCGCGATCGTGCCCATCGCCAGCGCCTCGGCCGCGCTCGGTGCACTCGGCCTCGTGCTCGGCATCGGCGCGCTGGTCGGCATGGCCGTGTGGTCATTCGCACTGGACTGGCGGTTTCCGGAGCTGGTGCCGCAGAGCTTCACTCTGGCGAGCTGGGCCCGCCAGGGGCCCAGAGTCGCGGACACCGTGTGGACCACCGCGAGCCTGGCGCTCGCGAGCGCGGCGGTCGCGGTGGCGCTAGCGATCGCCTGCCTCGAGAGCGAGACGCGGCGCGGACGCACGCCCACACACCGCGCGCTGTGGCTGCTCTACCTGCCGCTGCTCCTGCCGCAGATCGCCTTCCTGTACGGCTTCCAGGTGCTGCTCGTGAGGTTTGAGCTCGACGGCGCGTGGCTCGCGGTAGCCTGGGCGCACCTGGTGTTCGTCCTGCCGTACGCGTTCCTGTCGCTCGCCGACCCGTGGCGCGCACTCGACCCGCGCTATGCGCGCTCGGCCGCGGCGCTCGGCGCGTCGCCGCTCGCGGTGTTGTGGCAGGTGCGGCTGCCGCTGCTGCTGAAGCCGGTGCTGCTCGCGTTCGCCGTCGGCTGCGCTGTCAGCGTCGGCCAGTACCTGTCGACGCTGTTCGCCGGTGCCGGCCGCGTCGCCACGCTAACGACCGAGGCGGTCACGTTGTCGTCGGGCGCCGACCCGCGCGTGATGGGTGTCTACGCGATTCTGCAGGCGCTCATTCCGCTGGTGGTCTACGCAGCCGCCCACCTATTGCCCAAGCTGCGCTACGCGCGCCGACAGGGCATGGCATGAGCGGCCTGGAACCGATCCGCGGCATACTCGGCCTGCGCGATATCCACATCGCACTGGCCGATCGCACGCTGATCCGACAGTTGTCGATCGACATCGCGCCAGGAGAGATCGTGACCGTGATGGGTGCGAGCGGCGCGGGCAAGTCGAGCCTGCTCGCGTTCATCGGCGGGTTCCTCGCCGCGCCCTTCATCGCGCGCGGCGACGTGCTCATCGGCGCGCAGCGGCTGAACGGCCTGCTCCCGCACGAACGCGGGGCGGGCATCCTGTTCCAGGACGACCTGCTATTCCCGCATCTGTCGGTCGCCGGCAACCTGCTCTTTGGCCTGACGCAGACGGTGCGTTCGCGCGCGGCCCGCCGCGAAGCCGCGGACCGCGCGCTCGACGACGCGGGTCTGGTCGGCTTCGGCGACCGAGACCCGGCCACGCTCTCGGGTGGCCAGCGCGCGCGGGTCGCGCTGCTGCGCACGCTGCTCGCACAGCCGCGCATGCTGCTGCTCGACGAGCCTTTCGGCAAGCTCGACGCCGCGCTCCGGGAAGACTTCCGCCACTTCGTGTTCGATCAAGCGCGCCGGCTCTGCCTGCCGACGCTGATGGTGACCCACGACGCTGCCGATGCCAAAGCCGCGGGCGGTCGTATGTTGGTGCTCGAATGACGCGCTCGGCCACGTCGGCCTCATCATGCGGCCAGCCATCCACGTGACCACCATGTTCGACAGACAGACCACCGCACTGATCCGACCGGGCGTCGACGCACTCGCGCGGGTGTTCGTTCGTGCGGGGATCGGCGCGAACGCGTTGACGTTCACCGGCCTCGCGGTGGGCTGGCTCGCCGCGGCCGCGATCGCGCTTCAGATGACGCTGACAGGTGCAGCGCTTATCCTGGTCTCGCGCCTCTTCGACGGCCTGGACGGAGCGGTGGCGCGCCTGACCGAGCCCACTGACCGCGGCGGCCTTCTGGACATCAGCCTGGACTTCCTGTTCTACCCGGCCATTCCGCTCGCGTTCGCGGTCGCCGACCCGGCACGCAATGCGCTGACGGCGGCCATCCTGCTGGCAGCGTTCGTCGGCACCGGCACCAGCTTTCTTGCGTTCGCGGTGATCGCCGCCAAGCGCGGACTGACGAATGCGGCGTACCCAAACAAGTCGTTCTACTTCCTCGGAGGCCTCACCGAGGCGACCGAGACGCTCGCGTTCTTCATCGCGATGTGCATTTGGCCGGCGCAGTTCGCTCTGCTGGCATGCGTGTTCGCGGCGATGTGCGCGGTGACCATCGTCACACGCCTGTACTGGGGCTGGAAGGCGTTCGCCCCCACGGACGCCGAACGCCGCGACAACCGAAAGAGCCCACGATGAAGTCAGACAAGCGATGGTGGATCCTCAGTGCGCTCGTGCTTGCGGTGGCTGCCTTCTTCGGCCTCGGCCTCGGCCGCTACCTGAGCCTGGACTTCATCAAAAGCCAGCAAGGCGCCCTCGAAACATGGCGCGCGGCGAACCCGCTGATGGCGGCATTGACCTTCTTCGCGGTGTACGTGGCGGTGACCGGCCTGTCGCTGCCCGGGGCGACGATCCTGACCCTCGCCGCAGGCGCGATCTTCGGCCTGGCGTGGGGGACGCTGATCGCTTCGTTCGCGGCATCGATCGGGGCCGCGCTGGCGTTCCTGGTGTCACGTCTCGTGCTGCGCGACTGGGTTCAATCGAAGTTCGGCGACCGGCTGGCTTCGATCAACGAAGGAGTGCGCAAGGACGGTGGCTTCTACCTGTTCACGCTTCGCGTCGTGCCCGCCTTCCCGTTCTTCCTGATCAACCTGGCGATGGGCCTGACCCACATCGGCACGCTGACCTTCTACTGGGTCAGCCAGCTCGGCATGCTGCTCGGCACCGTGGTCTACGTCAACGCCGGGACGCAACTTGCGCGCGTCGACAAACTGGCCGACGTGGCCTCGGCCGGCCTGCTGATCTCGCTCGCATTGCTGGGCGTGGTTCCGTTGATCGCGAAGAAGATCGTCAATGGCTTCAGGGCCCGACAGCTCACGCGGCGCTGGAAGAAGCCAGCGCGTTTCGACCGCAATCTCGTGGTGATCGGTGCCGGCTCGGCGGGACTGGTCAGCGCCTACATCGCCGCCGCAGTGAAGGCCAGGGTCACGCTGATCGAGCGCGATCGCCCCGGCGGCGATTGCCTCTACACGGGCTGCGTGCCGTCGAAGGCCCTGATCCGTTCGGCGCGGCTGCTGTCGGACATCGCCCGCGCGCACGAGTTCGGGCTGCGCGGGGCTCGCGCCGAAGCGGACTTCGCCGATGTGATGGCCCGCGTGCAGCGCGTGGTGCACGAAATCGAGCCGCACGACTCGGTCGAACGCTACACGCGCCTGGGCGTCGACATGCTGAGAGGCGAAGCGCGCATCGTCTCGCCGTGGCAGGTCGACGTCACGCTGGCCAACGGCGGCGTTCAGCAGCTCACCACACGCGCCATCGTGATCGCCACGGGCGCGGCGCCGGTCATCCCCGACATCCCAGGCATCGAAGCCACCGGCTACGTCACCTCCGAGACGGTTTGGGCCTGGCGGGCGCTGCCGCAGCGCCTGCTCGTGCTCGGTGGCGGGCCGATCGGCGCGGAGCTGGCGCAAGCATTCGCGCGGCTCGGCTCGAAGGTGACCCTGCTCGAGATGGGCCCTCGCATCCTGCCGCGCGAAGACGAGGACGTGGTCGTGCTGGTGATGCAGCAGTTCGCCTCCGACGGCCTCGACCTGCGGGTTGACCATCGTGCCCTGCGCTTCGAGACCGTCGACGGCGAGAAGCAGCTCGTCGCGGAGCACCAGGGCCGCGAGGTGCGCATCGCGTTCGACGCACTGCTGGTCGCAGTCGGGCGGGCCGCGCGGCTGCAGGGCTTCGGCCTGGACGAACTCGGTGTCGAGTGCGGCAAGACCGTCACGACAAACGCGTTCCTGCAGACGACGTTCCCGAACATCTACGCGGCCGGCGATGTGGCCGGGCCCTACCAGTTCACGCACACCGCGTCGCACCAGGCCTGGTATGCGGCCGTCAATGCGCTGTTCGATCCGTTCAAGACATTCCGCGTCGACTACCGCGTGATTCCGTCGGCGACCTTCGTCCAACCCGAGGTCGCGCGCGTCGGGCTGAACGAGCAGGAGGCGCGCGAGAAGAAGGTGCCGGTCGAGGTCACGACTTACTCGCTGGCAGATCTGGATCGCGCGATCGCGGACGGCGCGACGCGCGGCTTCGTCAAGGTGCTGACGGAACTGGGCAAGGACAGGATCCTGGGCGTGACCATCGTCGGCGAGCACGCCGCCGACCTGCTCGCCGAGTACGTACTCGCGATGAAGCACGGCATCGGCCTGAACAAGATCCTCGGCACGATCCACACCTATCCGACGATGGCCGAGGCCAACAAGTCGGCCGCCGGCGCCTGGAAGCTCGCGCACCAGCCGAAGCGTCTGCTGGCCTTCGCCGAGCGCTTCCATGCTTGGCGGCGCGGATGACCGGTGCGTCACGTGCCTGACAAGCAGCTGCTGTTGCTGGGCGGCGGGCACGCGCACCTGAACCTGCTGCGACGGCTGCGCGGCAAAGCACCGAAGGGCTGGCAGGTCACACTCGTTTCGCCGCATCCGCGGCAGATCTATTCGGGCATGCTGCCGGGCTGGGTCGCCGGTCACTACGCGCTCGAAGACTGCGCCATCTCGCTGGTAGGCCTGTGCGAGCGTGCGGGCATCGCGTTCGCGCAGACCACCGCGACCGGGCTGGATCTCGCGCGCGACGAGGTGCTGTGCGCCGACGGCGAACGCCGGCGTTTCGATCTCGTGTCGATCGACACCGGCCCCGAGCCCGCGCTCTCCGACCTGCTCGGGGCCACCGACCACGCGCTGCCGGTGCGTCCAATCGAGGGGTTCATTGCAAGGTGGCCCAACATGCAACGCCGCTGGAAAGAGCACACCCGACCCTTCGAGGTCGTCGTCGTCGGCAGCGGCGCGGCGGCGGTCGAACTCGCCTTCGCGATACATTCACGCGCTGCCCGCGAGGGAGTGTCAGGCGTGCGCGTCTGCATCGTGGGACGCGACGCCAAACCGCTCGCCGACACGGCGGGAAGCGCGAGCCGCCGCGCGATGCACCTTCTCCAGGCGCGTGGCATGCAATGGTGCGGAGACCGCACGGCGGTGCAGATCCTGCCCAGGTGCATTCAGTTTGAGCGTGGGGCCGACCTGCCCTTCGACGCCTGCCTGGTCGCCACTGGCGCGGCGGCGCCGCATTGGCCGCGCGCCGCGGGCCTGTCGACCGACGACGCGGGGTTCATTCGCGTCGACCGCACCCTGCGCAGCGTCTCTCACCCGCAGGTGTTCGCCGCCGGCGACGTAGCCGCGCATGTAGACACCCGACCGAAATCGGGTGTGTTTGCGGTGCGTGCCGGCGCGGCACTCGCCGACAACATCCTCGCGGCCTGCCACGGGGCGGCGCTGAGGGAGTGGCGCCCGCAGCGCCGGGCGCTTTACCTCGTCAGTACCGGAGACGGCCGCGCCATCGCCTCATGGGGCGCGCTGAGCGCCTCCGGTCGCTGGGTGTGGATCTGCAAGGACTGGATCGACCGCGGCTTCGTGCGGCGCTACCAGGAGTGAGGCACGAAGCCGCGCGTCAAGGCGCGGCCGCCAGCGCCGCGCGCACGGCC
>JANYBE010000369.1 GCA_025360945.1 Rhizobacter sp.
CGACAGCAGCGGATCGATCTGCGGCAGTCGGTGAACTGACACTATCGACCAAGAGCGCGCCTTGGTTGACAACCGCAATGTGGCAGCCCTGAGAATCCGCGCATGTCCCACGCAGTCTCCCTCCTGCGCGCTGCGCGTTTAGCGCGCAGCGCCAAGCCCTTTCTTGCCCGGGGTGGATTCAAGCACGAGCGCTGTGCGGGCTGCCGGCTGGTGCCGAGCCACTGCATGTGTGTCCTGCGCCCTTCAGTGCGCACGCGCGCGGGGGTGTGCCTTCTGATGGCCGACATCGAACCGCTCAAGCCCAGCAACACTGGCTGGTTGATTGCAGATGTGGTGGCCGACACGTTCGCCTTCGGCTGGGCGCGCACCCAGACCGATCCCGCGCTGCTGATCCTCCTGAGCGACCCGCAATGGCAACCCTACGTGGTTTTTCCGGGGGAATACGCGGTGCCCGAGCGGGTGGTGCACAGCGTTCAGTTGGCTGACACCCTCGGCGCCGAGACGGACAAGCGCCCGCTGTTCATCCTGTTGGACGGCACCTGGGCCGAGGCCCGAAAGATGTTCGGGCGAAGCCCATATCTTGACCACCTGCCAGTGCTCAGTCTGCAGCCGGACCAGATATCGCAATACAAGCTGCGCCGCTCCCGCCGTGACGGCCACTTCTGCACCAGTGAAGTGGCAGCCATGTGCCTCAACCTGGCAGCCGAACACCTTGCGGAACAAGCGCTGGCGGCCTACTTGGACGTGTTCACTCATCACTATTTGCAAGCGAAAAACCAGCTGCCCATTGCGTGGGAAGGCGCGGCTCACCAGCGATTGCGTGAGTTCTCTGACTTGCTGCCGCCGCGCGATGTCGTAGAGGCATCACAAGGTGAAATTGCAGTGTCACCGATCAATCGCTTCGCAGCGGCCGGTGATCGCTTGAATGCTGCAGCAGCGCCTTGGCCGCTTCGATCCGAAGGGGCAGCGCAACGGTTTCGTCGTCCATGATCTGGAGCAAGAAGCGCTTCGGATCTCCACCATCAGCCGAAGTCGCCGACTGTTTGTGCGCGTGAGGGGCATCGGCGCTCGACGCAACCGCGACGGTCGAATGCGACTGCTGCGTGCTCGGCCCGAGCTTTCTCAGCGCCGCCTCGAACACTGTCTGCTTCATCACGTCCAGGCCGCGTAGCAACCCAGCTTGACCTTCTTCATTGGGTTCAATGTCGAGCCACGGTGTATCGCCAAAGACGGGGGCAAGGTCCGCAGCCACGAACGCAGACCAGTTCCCGGTCTGTTCCTGACGGGTCGGTACCAGCCGCGCATGGAGTTCTTGGCGCAGCACCGACGCATCTGAGGCTGGCATCAGGCGGATACGGCTGGACTCGAGGTCAGGCAGAAATCGCGACCGCAAACACTCAAGAAATGCATGCGCCTGAGCGACCGAGATCGGCTCTGCGATCGAAAACCAAAGCTGAAGGCCATCGAGACCTGAGACGGCAATGGCGGGGGCAGGAAGTTCCAGTTCGGTCTGAACGCCGTGCCAGACTCTCGACAGAATCTCCCAGCTCGGCGGCCGCGTCAGCTCCATCACCATGGAACGCACCTTATCCGAGGGCTCGATCAGGCTCGATCGTTGCGCGTCGACTTCGGCGTGTGCGTGTGAGCGAGGGAGGTACAGGCGATGCAGCTCTGACTGCAGTCGGTTCATGGCGGTGCGAGTTGGCTGGTATTGGGATGGCGCGACTCTACTCGGTACAGTTCGGCGACCACACTTTTTGCGAAATGTGAACCTGACGGGCATCGGCCAGCAGCCATCATCCGCCCCACGTGGCCGGCATGGCACGTCGCAGGCCGTGGGCAACCGCACGCAACTCGTCGCGCAGGCCGATGCGGCTACCGCTACGAACAGCGCAGCTCGATTGCCGTGGCCGGCGTCAACTATCCTGGCCGCCGCATTGCCGCATCAAAAATGCTACTCGTGCTGACCCGTTGCCTCACGTAATTTGCTACCCGTCGGATGGTCCGGCGGGAGCAGAACATCGTGACGAGGCAAATCAGCATGACAACACGCAAGGAGTTGATCGAAGCACT
>JANYBE010000404.1 GCA_025360945.1 Rhizobacter sp.
CCACCCGGCACGGCACGCAGTGATCGCGAGCATCAGGTGCGCGCACGATCCCGTGGGGGAGCCGGCCTGGGCCCATGTGTCCGGGTGGGCCCAACTCTCCGGCAGTCCGAGAAGCGTCTCGTGCGTCGTCTCCTGTCGCAACGCGGCCCGGTTGCTGTCGCGCCTGTTGCCTGAAATGAGTGACTTGCTCACCGAGGCGGGATTCCCCTGGGAGATGATGTGCGTCGACGGTGCCAGTACCGACGGCACCGGTGAGTTGCTGTCGGAATGGAGCGAGATTCCGGGATTTACGTGGATACGGCTCGCGCGCGACTACGACGAAGCCGTCGTCATCGAGACGGGCATGCAGCACGCGCGTGGCGACGCTGTGGTCCTCGTCGGCGCGACTGTCGGTCGCTCAATCGAGTTGCTGCCAGAGATGATCGAAAAGTGGGAGGAAGGCAACGAGGTTGTCGTGGTTCGCCACGACGAAGGCCGCGACAATCCGCGACTTGTCTGTTGGTCGATTGACGGGTCCGACGGCATGGCGAACGCTCTTGATGACGAACGATCCGTGATGGACGAAGGTCAGCTGATGCTGCTTGATCGGCAGGTTGTCGACCTCCTCTTGCAGGCGACGCGAACATGACCTGCTGCTAGGGCAGCAGGCTCGCCACATCCTGGTCGAACTTGTCCATGCTCTTGAGGACCTGCCCTTCAGGCGAAACCAGGACGAGCCTGAAGTCGTGCATCGTGTGCTCGCCGTAGCGCCAGTACTTCACGCCGATCGATCGCGCCAGCGCACGCGTGGAAGCTTCAGTGCCGCTCAGGAACACGACGTTGCTGAACCCAAGCTTCTGCTCGATGCGAAGCTCGGCCCAGTCCGCGGGCTTGTCCTGCGCAGGATCCAGGCCAACGACCAACACGCTCAGTTGAACGTGCCGTTCGGCTGCCAGAACGGCGAGGTCGCGAACGACCCTCAGGCTGGACGAGCACACGCGGCGGCAGGCACCGTACGCCATAGTGAACACGGTGAACGACCCGCGCAGGGTATCGAGCGAGTAGGGATGCGCCCGATCGTCGAGCCAGGGCCCGCGAACTGAATAGACGCCTTGAGCGCACGCGCATGACATGCAGCCGAACAAGGCGATAGAGACCAATGCGGCTGGGATCGACAGGGACCTCACTTGCGAACCCTCCGGCGGGCGATAGATGAGCCCGACGGAAGCGAGTTGACCACGGAATTGGCTCGCAGTCGAACCCGAACGGCGGTTCCAGCCGACAAGCCGACGTTAGACTGCGCGGCGACGAAGCCATTCACTGCTGGTCGATCACTTCTGTTGAGGGCGCGCGATGAAGACTCAGAAGCTCCTGCGGCCAACCACTCGCGCACCGACGCTGGCCGTGCTGTGCATCAGCCTGGTGCTCCATCTGCCGGCGCTAGCCGACGAGAGTACCGATCGCATCGAGATGCTCGAGAAGCGTCTGGAGAATAGCCTCAAGCTGATCGAACGGCTTGAGGCGCGTGTGGTCGAACTCGAGCGCGACGGCAAGGCCCGCGCTTCAAGGCCCGGCGGTGACCAGGCCGTCGCGGCTTCGTCCGCGGCATCGGCGCCGGCGCGAGCCAGCAGTGCGGAAATGCAATCCCATGCACGGGCGATTACTGCGCTGCAGCAGGAAGTGAGTCAGCTCTCGGAAGGGCTCAGCAAGTCTTCGGCAGACACGGGGTTGCCACTGCACGGGTTCGCCGATGTCGGCGCCGGCTGGTCCCCAAAGTCTGACCCGCAAAGACTGCGCGGCTTCAACGCGGGGACCTTGGACCTGTACTTGGTTCCGCAGTTCGGTGAGCGAGTGCGCTCACTCGTCGAGGTCGCGTTCGAGTACGACGCTGACAGCCAACTCAGCGTCGATGTGGAGCGCCTGCAGCTCGGATATACGCTGAGCGACAATCTCACCGTTTGGATGGGGCGTTTTCATACACCGTTGGGCGTGTGGAACACGTGGTTCCACCACGGCGCGAATCTGCAGACATCGATCACGCGTCCCCGATTCATCGACTTCGAGGACAAGGGCGGCATGATCCCGGCGCACTCCGTCGGAGTGTGGGCCAGCGGCAGGCTGGGCGTCGCCGCTGGCAAGATCACCTACGAC